>CALBPH010000273.1 GCA_937899365.1 uncultured Leptolyngbya sp. | reverse complement strand
ACACAAACACGTCCAACGATGTGGCAGGGGGCTGTCGTAAGCTTGCTTCGATAACTACCTCGTGTAAGGAAGTGTGACAATGCCGGGGGCGCTGCTTGGCTAACTGCAGCCATTTTTCTCCATGGTGCAGGTTATAGCCCCGTAGGAGAATACTGGCATTGCCCTCCTGTTGTTTCCACTTCAGCGCCTTTACCAGCAGCTGCTTATGGTTGTCATAATAGTCAGCGTCCTGTCGTAGAATTCGCAGCAGATCGCTTTCATCTTTTTGGTAGTCTTCAGTCCCTAGGTTATCTGTTAGGTCAATGTACTGTAACGTTTTGAGCACATCGGGTATGGGAATGCCATCAATAGGTTTCACCAGAACAGGAATCACCCGTTTGTTTAACAACAGGGCGTAATCCAGTTCCTGTTGGCAATAGCTGGACTGGAGTGAGTCAGGAGACAGAAGATAGACCAGATTATCCGCTTCTTCAATCCCCTGGTTAATGGCCATTTGATAATCAGCCCCGGTTTGAATATCTGTGGTGTTGGTCCAAACCGTCAACCCAGCTCGCATCAGACTCAGGCGCACCTGTTTAACGCTGTCTTTATCTTCATCAGCATGGGTCAGAAACACCTGAGTCATCAGGTTACGGGCATTCTTTAGGCTCTCTGTGATGAACTCACAGTGCAAGTCCGTAGGGCGACAGGGCGGTTGTTCATGATTAAATCGGGTTAAAAGCCAGTCTTCTGCCCGCTGTCGTTCTTCGGCGACTAAAAGATGGCTCGACTGTCTGTGTTGCTGCTCCCATTCCAGCGCTTTGACCAATAATCGGGTATGGCTATGGACATGGTCCCGATGGCGCTCAAAGATATCGATTAAGCCAGCGACGGAGGCGCCCAGGTTATCTTGGCCTTCACGCATGTAGACCCAGTTAATCTTGCTAATCTCTGGGTGCATGTTGGTAAAACTGGAATGCAGCCCCTGGGCCTGGTAATCTGCCCACTGGGCATCGGTGCCGGTAGGGTAGCGCTGTTGCCAAGTCTCTCGATGGATGTGTTCTACATGCAGCAGAGGAATAATGCGCTTACCTCGCATTAGCGCCAACTCTACTTCTTTGGCGCAGTAGACCGAGTTTACTGAATGGGGGGCAATAACATAAAGAAAATTATGGGCCTTCTCAATACCGTCATTGATCTGATTTTGAAAGTCAACCCCGAGGGGAATATCGTTAAAGTCAAACCAGATCCGATAGCCTTGATTGGTTAAATGCTGGCACAGCTGGGCGGCAAAGGCTTTACTATCGGCACGACCATAGGAAATAAACGCATCATAGAGTTCGGTCATGGTAGAGGGAGCATCCCAGATAATCACAGTCACGGACGACTATGACTTAGCCTAAAGCAATGATTGCCATGATTCCAGCTTTTGTGATGAGAGTTTAAGTTGCTCGGCTAACCGTTATTCAAGCTTTGTCTGGAGCATCAGGATCAAGCCAGTTGACCGGAGGCCACTCCCCAGTTCTACACAACGGTTGCCCCATACATTAAAATCACCATCAAAGACAATTTATGTAGTATTTCCATAGAATAACGTTACGTGTTCTCGACGCCAGCTGAGAATGCCCGCTATAATAACAGGCAATCTCTCCACACGTTAGGAGCTGAACCCTATGTCTGAGTCGGTAATCTTTGTCACTCCATCGTCCCACCCGTAGGGAATGCATTTTTGAAACTGCTAGGGTCATCCCTGATAGCATTTCTTCGCACCATTCCTCTACGGTGATGGCCTATGGGCAATGGCCCAACAGGTCTTAGATTCAGCTGACCTAGAGGATTTTCAACAATGGAATTAGCCAATTTAGGCTGGAGCGGTACGTTCGCCCACAGCTTTGCCCCCTACGCGGTTCAAGGGTATCGTGTCGGACGGGTTGCTGTGGTTCATCGCAGTCAGTATCACCTTTACACTGAGCAAGGTGAGCTGACCGCAATGCTGACTGGCAAATTTAGACATCGGACTCAAAACTCCTCAGATTTTCCAGCCGTAGGCGATTGGGTTGTTCTTCAGACTCAACCCAAAACAGAGCAGGCGCTAATTGAGGCAGTGCTGCCCCGTAAAAGCCAGTTCTCTCGTCAGATGGCTGGCACTCGTACAGCCGTTCAAATTGTTGCAGCCAATGTCGATACGCTCTTTCTCGTTAGTGGTCTAGACCAAGACTTTAACCTGCGCCGGATTGAGCGCTATTTAGTCATGGCTTGGGAGAGCAGAGCCAATCCGGTAATTGTGTTAAACAAGGCCGATATCTGTGAAGATCTAGACCAGAAACGTATGGATGTAGAAGACATTGCGTTTGGCGTGCCGATTATTATGCTCAGCGCCCTGGAACAACATAATCTGGAGGCATTAGCCCCCTATCTCAAACCAGGGCAGACCGTTGCTTTGCTGGGTTCTTCAGGTGTGGGCAAGTCCACCCTGACAAATCAACTGATGGGTCATGAAATACAAACCACCCAAACGGTACGGGCTGATGATAGTAAAGGTCGTCACACCACCACATCTCGCACCATGCTGTGCTTGCCAACCGGGGCTCTGCTAATTGATACTCCGGGTATGCGTGAGTTACAGCTTTGGCTAGCAGATGATAGTGTAGATGAAACCTTTACCGATATCGAAACCCTGGCCCAACAGTGTCGGTTTCGCGACTGCCAACATCAGTCGGAACCGGGCTGTGCCATCCAAACGGCCTTGGCGACAGGGGAACTATCGGCAAAACGCCTGGGTAGTTATCAAAAGCTGCAAAAAGAACAGGCCTATTTGCAGCGTCGACAGGATCAACAAGCTCAGCACAACACCAAGGCTCGCTGGAAAGCTATTACTAAGACCATACGCCAACAGAAGAATTGGAAAGGATCGTGAGATGTAACGTAACGCCCACTGCCGCTTTACATCATTAAACAACTCCGTTTCCAGCTAGCACTACTGCAGCCATTGCCATCCTACTCAGGGTATGGCAATGGCTGTAAATGCTCAATACCAAGTTTTTGTTAGATTGGATTAATTTCAGTCAAAATCGTCTCGATAACCTGGACAACTTTTTGGGATTTCTGTGGATCAAGTGCATCGGGGTGGGGGGAGGCAAACTGACCGGAATCGTTGTCGAAATACTGGCCGGAAGCCGCTGCAAATTCATCTGTTAGAGCAGCACGGGTCAGTATCTCGGCACCGATACGAATATCGCCGCCAGCAACGCCAAAGGCCTCTTTCACCATTTTGCTACCCAGCATTGACCCAGGATTAATAGCGATAACAGCCGGGCCATTATCCTTGAGTGCGAGGGCGAGGCTGCGCGACCACATGGTCAACGCCAGCTTGCTTTGGGCATAGGCCGCACCGTCGGACGACAGGCCGATTTGTCCGGTCAGCGCCTGCGGATTGACGGAGGACTGGGCGGCGGAAGAGAGATTGACCACCCGTCCGGAAGTGCCCAGCAAGGGTAAAAGACGTTGGGTGAGGAGGTAAGGTGCGATCGCATTTACAGCAAAGCGTACATCTAGACCATCCGGCGTGACCGTATCAGCTGTTTTGAAGACACCTGCATTGTTGATCAGCACATCCAGCGTCGCGTGTTTTTTAGCCACAGCCTTAGCCAGGGACTCCACATTGGCCATGCGCGACAGATCAGCCCCATAGCTTTCCACGCGCCCCGGCAGCGCAGCGAGGGATTTTTCAGCTTTCTCCAGTTTTGTTAGATTGCGCCCATGCAACAGCACCGTGTGCCCTTTTGAGACCAGCATCTTGGCTGTTTCCAACCCGATGCCATCGGTAGACCCCGTAATCAGAATTGTTTTTGCCATGGTTTTAGCGTCCTCAGGGATAGAGACGTTCCATGGAACGTCTGTACAGCGAAAAATTAAGGAAGAGACGTTCCCGTCTATGGGTCAAAATCTGGCAGGACGTCATCGGCCAAACGATTTAGGGTGGTTTCAATATCCGCCTGGTTAAAGCGCAGGTTTAGGGCCACATGGTTCATGCCGATTTGTTCTAGCGATCGCAAATAGTCCCGCAGATGGTTCACCCCTAGCCGAAATCCCAGGTGGATGGGCTGCGGCGAAGTATCAGGGTCTTCCGTTAGATCCACATAGAGCGGCTGCATCATCGGCTTATCAGCATCGCTTACAGCCTCAACCCGTGCCCGCCAATCACTAATAATGCGCGCTTGCACGCCGGTATTTCTGGGATAAGTCATCCAGCCGTCCCCGTTTCGCGCGATCCATTCAGGGTCTTGCTGACTGCCGCCTGTAATCAGCAGCGGTAGCTTGCCCGATGTGGGTTTGGGCAGCATGTCGAGGCCACCCTTGGAGCTACCAAATCCATTTTCAAACGCAGGTGAATTCTCACCCATGTGTCTGATGTAATCAAAACTCTCGCGAAACGCAGCTCCGCGCTCCGCAAAGGGCAGGTTAAGAGCCGGATACTCCTCTGGCCGATCCCCCGAAGCTACCCCCAGAATCAGCCGCCCACCGGAAAGCACATCAGCAGTTGCTGCAGCCTTGGCCACATGGGCGGGATGTCGCATCGGCAGAATGATACTGGCAACACCGAGGGCGATCTGTTTAGTTTGGCCCGCCAACAGTCCCAGATAAACAAAGGGATCGTAGGTTTGACCCGCATCTCCAAAGGAGGGCACGTTGAATGGCACATCCCGTAACCAGACGGCGGAAAAACCAAGCTTTTCGGCCAGCTGCACCCGTTCAATGTGGTGTTCCAGGGTGGGTACCGGTCCCCTAGGATAGGACTCGATTGGGACCACCAGACCGAGGCTTAACCGATTCGGACGGAATACGGAATTATAGCCTCGGTTAATGGACTGAAACCCCGTAACTTCTATGGTTTTCATTCGTTAATCTCCTGATCACTAACGACCATGTCTTGCCAACTGCGTTGGTTGTTCATATCAAACTGGGCACCGTTCTCATCAGCCCAGGTAAAGCGCTTTAATGCGGCGGTTTGACTGGTTGCCTGGTAGAGCCAGTAGGCTTCTTCTTTTAGGGCGTCGTCAATGGGTTTGTCAATGGAGGCGTAGACGGTCTGTTTACACGCATTGATCGACTCAACGGGCCAGAGGGCGATGCGATTGGCCAGCGCCTCGACATGTGGGCCAATCGCTTCCGGGTCGAGGGCTTTGTTAATGGTGCCATAGGCTTCAGCCTGGTCGGCATCAAAATCTTGGGCACCCAGGATGATTTCTAGCGCTCGCCCCAGACCGGTCTGACGCGCCATCCGCGATGCGCCACCCCCACAGGGCAGAATGCCCATACCCACTTCCATCTGCATGAATTTTGCCTTACCACGGGCCGCAAAGCGCATATCACAGGCTAAGGCAAATTCGTGACCGCCGCCGCGGGCAAAGCCCTCAATCTTGGCAATGGTGGCCTGGGGTAGCTTGCTGATGCGCTCTAGGACCACCTGCAAATCGAGCAGTATGACCTCGTCGCGGGAGACGGCCGTTGCAGACATATCCTTAAGAAAATTTGTATCGGCATGGGCCACAAAAATCTCGGGATTGGCAGATTGGAACACAACCACCTTGATGTTGCGATCCGTTTCCAGCTTTTGGGCCAGCATATTCAAGTCAGCCAGCATCGGCAGACCCTGGATATTAACAGGCGGATAATCAAATGTGACCCAAGCAATGGCATTGTCAACGTTAACGTTGAAAGTGGTGAAATTGTCGTAGTTCATTTAATTTCTCCTATTTGTTGTTTAGGTTTTTAGCTTGTTTGGTTTGTTTAGGGCTTAACCAATAGAACTCATCTCATTCAGCGTGAATTTTTCAATCGCTCCATCAGTGATCTCCATGTAGCCTGTCAGATGGGGCGCATTCATATGGGTTTGCCAAAGTTCACGAGACTCCCAATTTTCATAGAACAAGAAGTGCGCTGGATCCTCATTATCTTGATGGAGGTCGTACTGAATACAGCCTGCCTCGGCCCGCGTAATCGGAATCAATTTCACCAATTCATCCTTGATGAAATCAACTTTGTCTGCTTTGGCATGAATGTGGGCAACAATAGTCAACTTAGACATTTTTTCGATCTCCTTGGCTTGCATAAGCTATTTACACGCTGCGTCTAACGCAATCTCTCCCAATGCTTCACGCCATCGCGAAACCCTCCAAAACGGTCTTACCGATCGCCGTCCCGCTTTCTTGAAACTCGTGGGCTGCACGTAGATTTTCCACATTGAGCACCCCGCCACGATTGTTGACAGTCGAGATTAGCGTGCCATTGTCTAACAGTTCTGAGACTCGGTTCAGCAGCTTATGCTGCGCATCCATGTCATCTGTTTGGAACATCGACCGGGGAAACATTAATTCCCAGCTCTACGAAATCGCCTTGCTCTTCATAGAAATCTCGTTCAGAGAGTCGTGAGCGTCAATCAGAGCAATATGCCCCCGTGGTTTGATCAGTTCCCTGATGGATGCAAAATGCTTGTCAGTGTGGGTGAGTGCAGCCACATATCGGGGTGCAATCCCCAAAGCCTTCATCTCTTCGTCCAGTGGATTACGGTGATTGACCACATGATCAGCCCCCATCTTTTCAACCCAAGCACGGGTATCATCCCGCGATGCTGTAGCAATAACGGTTAGCCCCGTCAGTTTCTTAGCGAGTTGAATAAGAATCGAACCAACGCCGCCGGCACCTCCAATCACCAGCAGTGATTCACCCGTTCCTTCACCTTCTTTTAGTCCAAAGCTATCGAATAGAATTTCCCAGGCTGTAATGCTGGTCAGGGGCATTCCGGCGGCTTCTGCAAAATTGAGTGACACTGGTTTGCGCCCAACAATCCGTTCATCAACCAAGTGAAACTGGCTATTAGTACCGGGTCGGGTGATGTCGCCTGCATAAAACACTTCGTCACCGGGCTGAAACCGCGTTACGGCTGAGCCCACTGCTTTCACAACCCCAGCCGCATCAAAACCAAGAATGCGAGGCCCGTCGTCGGGTTGAGCGCTGGCTCGCAGTTTGACATCAACCGGATTTACCGAAACTCCCCGGACATCCACCAATAAATCGTTGGGTCCCGGTTGCAACCTATCCGTTTCAAATTCGGTGAGGGCGTTTTCAGCTGAGATAGGCCCTGCCACCCTATAACCAATGGCTTTCATCATTCCGTCTCCTTACGAGTCGTGGAACCATTAACTGCATATTAATTATTTGAATAGAAAAGATAAATAGGCTTGAAGCGAAATGATAATTCGGATATTTTTGATAAATGGATATTCTATCGCTCCGTTTATTTCTGAGAATTGCAGCGCTCGGTGGTGTCTCGGCAGCGGCGCAGGATCTCTCCCTTTCCCCCGCCAGTGCCAGCGCCCGTCTCGTCAAACTTGAAGAAACCGTTGGCTTTCGTCTATTCAACAGAACAACCCGAGCCGTCTCCTTGACCACCGATGGCGAGGCGTTTTTACCCTACGCACAACAGATAATAGAAACACTAGAAACCGGTCTCAGTGCCGTTCAAGGACAGGGGGCAGAAGCTGAGGGGTTACTGCGCATCACCATGCCCGGTTCCTTTGGACGCATGTATATCATTCCGGTCCTGGCCGACTTTCACACCCGCTATCCGCGTGTCAGTCTTGATTTACGCCTGTCGGATACTGTCCTGGATGTTGTTGAAGGAGCCTATGACCTAATTATTCGCAATGCCCCGTTGACCGATAGCAGTCTAATTTTGCGCAAGTTAGCCCCTGACCATCGGCTTCTCGTGGCCTCGCCCACCTATCTCGCACAGCATGGTGCGCCGTCTGTGCCTGACGATTTGCTAGAGCATCAGTGTGTCAGCCTGGCTGAAGCCACTAAGTGGACGTTTGAAAACGGACAAACGGTCAGCGTTCCGCGCTCGTTTGTGGTCAACGATGGTGAGGCGTTGCGCAAAATGCTAGAGCAGGGGCTGGGCATTGGCATCAAGTCAGTCTGGAATGCCAGCGAAAGCTTGAAGTCGGGTCTGCTGGTCGAGGTACTGCCAGACTTCCCGCTAGTGACAGCAGCCTCCATCTGGCTGCTTTACCCAAGTCGGCGGATCATTGCCCCCAAAGTTCATGCCATGATCGATTTTTTACTTGAACGGTTTCAACCTGTGCCGCCATGGGAGCAATAAAAAAGCCAAACAACATTGAACTCAAGAGCAACAATATCAATGGACCGACAATTTACCACAACCATTAATAACAGTAGGACATGTCGATGAGAGATAAATATGGCGCTTTTTGACCACAAGTAAACCCACAAGTTTCTGATGTTTGTCTATCTTGAAGGTAGCCGCCAATAGGAGAGATAACCATGCTCCGATATAGACTCAGCTCCATCATTGGAGCCAGAACAAACCATTTTGACAGAGTCCCTAGAGCATCCCTGGGGAATGGACTGGCTACCCGATGGCACGTTGCTAGTTACCGAACGTCCCGGACGAGTGCGACTGATTCGTGGGGGTACGCTTGAGCCTACACCGGTATCTGGCGTACCTGCGGTGCTGGCCACTGGCCAAGGCGGATTACTGGATGTGTCTGTTCATCCTCAGTTTTCTGAAAATCAGTGGGTTTATTTTACCTATGCCCACGGTTCCTCTGGAGCGAATCAGACCCGCATTGCCCGAGCCCGGTTTGACGGTGACACGCTCTCTGACTGGACGGTGATTTTTGACGTCAATAGAACAAAACAGGGGGGGCAACATTTTGGCTCTCGCATTACCTGGCTGCCTGATAGTACGATGCTAATCTCCATTGGCGATGGTGGGAATCCGCCGCTGCAGCTAGAGGGCGAGTTAATTCGGCATCAGGCTCAAAAGCTGGATAGCCATTTGGGTAAAGTTATTCGGCTAAATGACGATGGCTCGGTGCCGACTGACAATCCCTTTGTGGATACTCCAGGGGCTGCCCCTGCGTTGTGGAGCTACGGCCATCGCAACATTCAGGGGCTGATGGTGGACCCGGTGACCGGTGAGGTTTGGGCCACGGAGCATGGGTCGCGGGGCGGCGATGAGCTGAATCGGGTTGCCCCAGGGGAAAACTACGGTTGGCCTGTGGTCACCCACAGTCGTGAATATACGGGGGGAGAGATTTCATCGTTGCGATCGCAACCGGGGATGATCGATCCGCTGGTGGTGTGGACCCCTGCGATCGCACCGTCAGGACTGCTGATATACCAGGGCGATCGCTTCCCCCAGTGGCAGGGTGACCTATTTGCTGGCGGTCTGGTCTCGCGAGATATACGACACATTGAATTAGATGACTCAGGTGCCGTCATCAATCAAACCCCTATCCCCATCGGCCAACGGGTTCGGGATATTCGTCAGGGGCCAGACGGGCTGATTTACGTCCTGACAGATGAACCCAACGGACGTCTTATTCGTCTCGAACCGAGTTAATAGATCACCCATGGGCAGTGCTCATTTACCCACCGCTCACCCTTGACTTAGAGTGTGCTCTAACTTCTAACCTATGGGTATGGAACCGGAACTAACGATTCAACAGGTTGCTCAAACCACTGGGCTGAGCGTCCACACCCTGCGCTACTACGAACGCTGTGAGCTAATTGCACCGATTCATCGGGCTAGCAATGGCCACCGACGTTACTCAGCGCAGGATATCCGTTGGATTCAGTTTCTGACCAAACTACGCATGACCGGCATGCCCATCCGCCAAATTCAGCAGTATGCAACGCTCCTGCGACAGCAACCGGACGCGGTTCACGAGCGGCGGACCTTATTAGAAACCCATCGAAAAACTGTTGTTGAGCAATTGCAAGAATTACAGCAAAATCTCGACGTAATTGATTGGAAAATCCAACATTACAAGGAGATTGAGCAAACGTTATCTAAGACGGTTACACAATCCTAATCCCAGAGGCCACCATGACTACTGTTGATCGCTCCGAGCGTTACCAGCAAGGCTGGCAGATGCTGCAAACCATTGATGGAGAAGCAGGCGAACGCGTTATCGATAGCTTGCAAGCCATCGCTCCCGACCTAGCTCGCTACATCATCGAATTTCCCTTTGGCGATATTTATACTCGTCCAGGGTTAGATCTAAAGTCCAGGGAAATTGCCACCATCGCCTCTCTGACCTCATTGGGCAATGCCCAGCCCCAGCTAAAGGTACACATCCATGCCGCCTTGAATGTGGGCTGCACCGCCCAAGAAATTGTGGAAGTTGTTATGCAAATGGCTGTTTATGCAGGCTTCCCGGCCGCACTTAATGGCATCAGCGTGGTGAAACAAGTGTTTGCTGAGCGTCAGATCAGTCTGCCTGAAGCATAGTCAACCCGCTCACGGATAAGCCCACCCTGTAGTGTGTTAAAGCGCCTCACCTACCATACTATCAGATTTATTCCTGCCATTAAAGCTATTGCTCTTAGCCAGGATCTGCTCAAACTGAACGGCAATAACCTTTGCGATCGCAAGCAGCGTTTTGGCATCCTCATCGTCCCACTGGTGAGACTCAGATGCTCCCACCATAATTGCACCAGAAATTTTACGGCAGACGATGGGTGCAGCAATTAATGACTTTGCCGTAGGCATCAGCACATCGACCTCACTGCGCTGGTTTGTATCTCGAATCTGAACCAAACGTCCCTGACACATGACCTGTCCGCTAATGCCATTGCCCAGTGGAATCTTCCGACCTTTTCCGTTAGCCTCTCCCGTTAGCACTGGGACAGTGTAATAGTCATTATCAAGCTTAAACGAAACCGCCACACCGCTTGCGCCAAACACCGATTGCAAAATAACAGCGGCACTCTGTAACAGCTTAGACGGACTACTCGAAGAGATATCTGAAATACCATGCAGGGTGCGAAGCTGTTGCCAACGTCGCTGGCTTACCTTTTCAGTCTGCTCAATCAGACCGAGCATTCGGCTGTTGATCTCCGCAATGTGCATATATTGCTGACTGTAGTGCCGCTCCTTAACTGGCCGGTACATTGTCTCCATCACCTGGGACATCAGCAGGGAAATTCGATCAATCACCGCCTCATCGTAGGACCAAAGACCGTCGTAGTTACGCCCACTCAACGCCGCCTGATCCTCAGCTTCTTTAGCCACCAACGTCGCCCAAAACTCAGGAGTATCAACAAATAAAAACCATTCTTGGGCCAGGGCCGACGTGGGACTTAGCTCAATAAACTCCACCCCTTGAATGGAGGGGGGTTCACAGTCAGGAATACCAAACACGTAAACACGCCGACAAATAGCCCCCAATCGGCTGTAGCGACGAAGCTGCTCAGGAAAGTTCGAAAAGCGCTGAAAACCTGCATAAAAATCAACCGCTAACCTATGCTGCAGCACCTGATCTTCAATTTGCTGGCTGATAACATTCATCATGTCAACCGAGCGAGTAAACCGCAGGCTGTCATACTGACACGCAATCGAACGAAAAAGGGAAATATCCATTAAAAAGACGCAGGCTAAACCTACTGGTAGACAAACCTAAGTAATCAAACAGATGCCCTGGGGAATTAATTATCCAACAATTATTTCATTAACTGTGGATACATTGTCTTGATGCGCTTTAGAGACCGCTTAGCGGGTAGGCTCATTTTTTGCTGCCACCTAACCACTCTAGGCGCTGCTAATCTTCGAGATAGGTTCGCCTGCAAGACATTGCTACATGGCATATCCAACAAAGCAGTGTATCCCTTCAATCAGCAGCGGCGTAGTCTAGGAAACAGCCACGTAAGCACTCTTCTAAAGACTAGCTAAGTCGCAAGCGATGCCAGGGCTCTCTGCAACGAGAGAACACACAACGCCTGGAACAATGTCAAGAACGCTCTAAAGATAGAACTTTTGTCAAACGCAGACAGTTTTCAAGGACCAAACTCAAACAGTAGTGATAAATTCTTAGATTAAACTAGACTTTTGGAGAATAACGCTTATTACCGATTATTAAGATAATAGCGCGTCTAGCTTATTTAAGCTAATTTTTTCTGGCCTGTTTAAATGACGAAACTGATTAAACGCATCGCCCAGAAGACTGCTTACGATCCTCAGCAGGCAACAGTAGTAGACGTACTTTAGGATATTATTACCGCTTACTCACCGCTTATGCACTGTTCGGCTAAAACGTCAACAGGGCGGTTCAGCATTAGCAGCCCCGATAGAAATGATGCTGTTGCTGATTTAGGTGGGTCACTGATGGCCTACAAACGCCATGGGTCAGAATTTTGCAAATAACCGCATCTCAAAGAGCAGCACCAGCCAAAATCTCACTACAGGTTTCTTGCGGCGTTTTATCTTTGGTATAGACCGTAAACTTTGCCAGCGAAGAGTTTGAAGGATGCCTTAAAAAATGTTCGTTAGTACTGCGAATATCATCCGGCAAGTTCTGATTACGCTCATTTAGGATGCGGATTGACTCTTCTAGGTCTGGTGATGGTAGCAAAAGAACAACATTGGGATAGGGCGCTAACGCTCGCTGCACTCGTTGAAACAGTAGAGGATCGTCATAGACAGAGTGGCCAGCGCCAAAATCAATCACACAGTTGGTCTGGTCCGATAGTAACCGTTCTACGGCATGGGCTTCAAACGGTTTCCAGTATCGAATGATGCCCCAAACTCCTTCCGTTTCACGCTTCTTTTTTGCCAGCGTTTCGTCATAGCCAATCTCTTTATAGTAGGCCCATCGTTGCTCATCCATTGAGTATTGCGGCAGGCCTAATCTCTCGGCTAGCAACTCTCCAACAGTTGACTTGCCGACAGTCTGAGGGCCAATGAGAATTATGTCTGAGGGCATATTATTGACAAAGGCTACATCCTTTTAGAGGTCATTTCTGAAAACTTGCGATCGCAAACCACACCCATTCACGGCCAACAATCTCCATAGCATCGATGCGCTACCCAACAATCAACCAGTTTGTAGCCACCAAACAGTCTCTTTTGCCGCACATTTGCCCTTTAACCCACCCGGTACATCTGCACTGACCAAGAGATTTAAACCATAGCTATGTCTGTAGTGTTGATTGACCTCCTCATCGCTAATAGAAAAAGGCGGACCATCCATCACGCTTTGGGCATACTCATAGGTCGCTAACAGCTGGGGTGCTTTATCCGTAACCTCCATAAGGTGAGCCGTATAGCGATTTCGCATTGCTTTCGGTAAAGCGACCAAAGCCGCCCTGTCATAAACGGCATCAACAGCACCAAGCATTTTTCTAGACACATCGAAGATATTCCCCACAAATATGTCTATACCGGTGGCGCTGTAGTGTTTGACGTCCCCCAAGTCTAATACGGTAGGTTCCACCCCAAGCTCCACAAATAACTGATCAATGGCCATCTCCGCCAACTCAGCCCCAACAACCCGATAGCCCTGAGCAAGCAGCCAAGCAATATCAAGCGTTTTACCGCATAATGGCACAAATATACGACTGCCTTTAGCCAACGCAAGCTGGTCAAAATGGTTCACCAGTGAAGGGTTTGCGTCACTTCTATGGAAAGCAATATTATTCTTTTCCCACTTCTGAAGCCAAAAACGTTTATCCATCATCACTCCTTAGAAAACTGCCTGCATTCAGGTGCTTACGATGGTACAGGTACCACCAGCTTGCTCTGTTTTAGCTCGCTTGCCAATTCCATAGCAATCGACAGATGTAGTCATCGATTGCACATTAGCTGGGTCGAAGCACGTAGACATGGGCGTCAACTTGTTGCCCACTCAGAAGGGTTACACCCGAGACTATGCGCTCATATTCTTTGCCTTCAAACTCATCTAGGTGGTCCCACTGGGTGCTCAAGTTTGAGGATGTAAAGACGTACCCATGAACGTCATCTTCTTCATGCTCGCCAATCACCAAGCCAGGGTACCCCATACTTGCACCCCAGCCTGCTTCGACCAGTTTGCCTTTAATAGCAGCAGGCTCCCATTCCCCTCCGATAGCAGTTAGGACATGTTCGTTTGGGCCACCTGGTTGGAGTGATCCGTAAATGAATAGCCTTTCCATGGGTGCTTATTCGTCCTGCACAGGGATAACTTGAATATCACTTTTGTTGTATTGTGCCTTGGCTCACATAGTTCAGACCACACATACCCCTTTGGGGACTTTAGATGATGAAGCTATGTACCCAGCCTTTCCAGTTGTTCTGGAGCAACCAAATTAGAGTTTGGGCACCATAATATCCTTTTCGATGGGCTTTTTCGATGGAAATTACGTTTAAGCTGGTAGTAAGCCCAATCGCCCGTCTGTTTAAACCATGACCACCGCCCCCACCGCCACTCCCATGGCCTGGCCTGAGTTAGAAGCCCTTGACACTATCCAAACCGATCGGGTTAACGGCCCTACCAATGCCCAGGCGCGGCTGCGACTGTTTGGCAAAACCGAAGCCGATGTGCGAGTGACCTTATTTCGCGACAACCACGCCTGGTGTCCCTACTGTCAAAAAGTATGGCTGTGGTTAGAAGAAAAGCAAATCCCGTACCGCATCGAAAAGGTAACCATGTTTTGCTATGGGCAAAAAGAAGCCTGGTTTAAAAAAAAGGTACCATCAGGCATGCTGCCAGCGCTGGAGCTAGACGGACAGCTCATCACCGAAAGCGACGATATTTTGATTGCCCTAGAGGGCGCATTTGGTCCGCTAGTCGTAGGGATGCAAACCCCCAAGGCAATCCCCCTGCGGCAGTTAGAACGGCTATTATTCCGGGCCTGGTGTAGCTGGCTGTGCCAACCAGTGCGCTCTACCCGTCAGGAACAGTTTAACCGCGAACAGTTTGTGGCCGTAGTAGCCAAGGTAGAAGCCGCATTAGCAGCCACCCCCGGCCCTTTCTTTAAAGACAAAATTTGAGTCATAGATCTAGTATTTACCCCCTATGTAGAACGGATGAATGCCAGCTTGTTTACCACCACAGATGGGTGGCTGCTGGGAGAATGGAGAACCCCAGGCCAGAACAAACCAGCAGCGCGTGGATCAAGGCCCCTGGTTAGGGCTACCAGACGTGGGATACGAAGAACCCAAAACCTCTCGCATAGAGGCCCTACACCGGGTTCTAACCCATCGCAACAACATTATCCGAGTAAATCCGGTAGATGATAATACGTTTGACCAAGCATTACGCTGCGCCTTAACAAATCTAATGACAGGAGAAATCTGCACCCCACCCCAAGGCAGCGATAGCGGCCTACGTTACCTACGAGACCGCGTGAATGTCCCCCGTGACATGTCGATTTACGCAGGCAAACGACTTCGAACAGCGCTAGAAGAAACCGCCGCACTTGCTGGCAATACACAGGGACCAGCAATTCCCATCCGCAATCGGTATGATCAAAACCCAGCCGACTTTAGAACAGATCGTGACCCCAATGAAAACCAAACATTCCCCTTCGGACTCAACTGGCTTAAACGATAAGAGTAACCGCACTAGACTCCTATGATTTCAGGCATCAAACCTAAACCTTCCGCAGAAACCAATCCAGCCCCCTTTATAATCGACCCCGCCGTATCCCCAACTCAATGCCATTAGAGATAACCCAATATGAGGGTTCTAGGGCGGCGGCCCGCCCTAGTCATGGGGGTTTGGGGAACTCGAAGG
>CALBPH010000272.1 GCA_937899365.1 uncultured Leptolyngbya sp. | reverse complement strand
CGTTGCCGCATACCACCAGAAAGCTCATGGGGATGCTTTTTCTCGGCCCCTTCACGACCCACCAGCGGAAGCTGTTCTTTTATGTTATGGGTGCGCTGCGTGGGCGACAGTTTTGGATAAACGGTTTCAACGGCAAATCGAATGTTCTCCTCTACCGTCATCCAGGGCATTAGGGCATAGTTTTGAAACACCATGCCCCGGTCCGGTCCGGGTCCCTGAATAGGATGACCATTCAGCAGAATCTCACCACGGGTGACGGGCGATAACCCAGCCACCATATTGAGCAATGTGGACTTACCGCAGCCCGACGGACCAATGATGGAAACAAAGGTATTAGGCTCAATGTCTAAACTAATGTCCTCAATGGCCAGAAAATCTCGAGATGTTTTACGCGTCAGCTTACTAAAGATATCTCGCTTACCTGCGAATACCTTAGAAACATTGCGAATGGATAGCTGGGCTGACGGAAACTCAGGTTCAGGAGACACGGCACCATTATTTGAATAATTGACGGAAGCAATGCTCACGCTTTACGACCAAATGCAACAAATCTTTCTAGGGCACCAAAAATGTTATCCAAGATTAGCCCCACCAAACCAATGATAAAGATAGCGACCAAAATGTTAGGGATATACAGGTTATTCCATTCGTTCCAGATAAAGTAGCCTAACCCACTTCCCAAAAGCATTTCAGCTGCCACAATTACCAGCCATGAGATACCCATACTAATCCGCAGACCGGACACAATGTTGGGTAAAGCCGCCGGAATAATCACCTTGAAGATAGTTCTTATCTTAGATGCTCCCAACGTCTTAGATACATCAAGATATTCAGGATTTACGTTGGCAACACCAAAGGCAGTATTAATCAGTGTTGGCCAAATACTGGAAATCAAAATGATAAAGATCCCAGTTACTTCTGAATTTCGAAAGATATATAGACCTAAGGGCAACCAAGCTAGTGGAGAAACTGGTTTCAGCAACTGTACATAGGGATTAAAAGCCTTATAAGAGATAGGCGAAATGCCAATCAAAATCCCTAAAGGAACAGCAATGATGGAAGCTAAAAAGTAACCAATAGCCACCCTTCGCAAACTAATCAACAGATTCCAACCAATACCTAAATCGTTGGGACCATTATCAAAGAAAGGATGGGTGCTCCACCACCAAAGTTCCTGCAATGTCTTTGATGCTGTGGGCATACCTTTAGCAAATAGCTCCAAGTTTGCCCCAACTTCCCAAAACAGTAGAAACAGAACCAGTGAAATGACAAACAGACCAAATGCCTTAACATTCTCGTTGAGCCATGGCGCATTGCCATTGGTACCCTTTGCCTTACTTAACGTCGGCTGACTCACGGCCATACCGTTTACACCTCCAAGCTTTTAACTATCTGACCGTCTTTAAACGCCATTCTTGTCGATTTGTTCTTTGATATAAGTCGCTGGGTCAGCTGGGTCAAAGGTGTCAAATTCGAGAGTCTCACTTCGATAGATGTCATCGGGTGGATTTAACCCCACTTCCTGCGACAGTTCTCTTGCCAAGTCAGTCAAGAAGATATCCTTGCCCACCTGATCATAGGTGTCAGACGTAATTACCTGTGCAGCTTTACCGTCACCCTGAAGATCCCAGCGCACCAGCTGAGAAGAAATCCAGTTGGCGAAACTCTGCCATGGATAGGGGTCAAAGTCAATCCGATCCGGCACATTTAAAGTGTTGCCCTGACCATCATCAAAGTTACCGGTCAGTACGGCTTCCACAACTTCCACCGGCTGATTTAGAAACGCTCTTTCGGAAATCGCCTTAGCAATCTCCGGACGATTGGCAGGGTTTCTAGCATAGCCAGCTGCGTCAATAATCGACTTGTTAAGAGCCCTAAAGGTGTTGGGATTGGCATCAATCCACTGGTCACTGGCGGCGAAGGCACAGCAAGGGTGACCAGGCCAGAGATCTTTGGTGAGCTTGAAGATAAACCCGGCACCTTCAAATACAGCGCGCTGATTAAAGGGATCGGGCATCAGGTAGGCGTCAATATCACCGGCCACCAATTGAGCGATGCTGTCCGGTGGGGGAACTGGGCGGATCTTCACATCCACATCGGGATCGATACCGCCTGTTGCCAGATAGTAGCGCAACAACAGGTTATGCATGGAATAGGGGAACGGTACGCCGATGGTAAAGCCCTTGAAGTCGGCTGGACCGTTGATTTGGCCCTTATACTTCTCGGCCACCGTAATGGCTTGACCGTTAATGTTCTCAATACTGGCTAGTTTCACCCCAAATGATGCGGAGCCTAGACCCAGGGTCATGGCGATGGGCATGGGAGCGAGCATGTGATAGGCATCTAGCTCACCTGCAATAGCGGAGTCACGCACGGCACCCCAGCTAGGCATCTTCACCACTTCCGCATTGAAACCATACTTAGAGTAGAAGCCTAAGGGCTCCGCCATAATGATAGGAGTGGCACAGGTGATGGGAATAAAACCAACCTTGAGGTCCGTTTTCTCTAAGTTAGAGGTATCTACCGGAGCCGCATCATCCACAACGGCGGCTTCCTCCGGTTTACCACCACAGTTACTCAGGGTAACAAGGGCATCACCGATGGCCAGGTTCTTTAGAAACTCTCGTCGAGTAAAGTCACTGTTGCGAATGGCGTCGTTAAAGAATAGTCCAGCCTGGGGGCCAAAGGCAGCAGCAAAAGCATTTTCAATACCACCGGCTTGCTTAGCCAGGGCTAACACCAATCGTTCGCGTTTTGGATCGCCTCGCCCTGCAGTCTTTAGTAACAGAGTTTTACGCAACTCATAGGCATTGACGGTGTCTGCTGCCCGCAGCTGTTCATCTTTGTATAGACCCATTTTTACAACGTCGCCGACCATGTCCACTGGGTCTTGGGGCATGGTATGGAGAAATTCCCAATGGGACATGGTGAGGTGAGCACCACCGCAGATGATACAGGCCCTCTGAAAGTCGGTAAGGTTACCGCGATCGCAATTCAGATTGTCCCAATTTTGATCGGTTTGGGTGGAGGTTGAAACCATAGGAATACTCACCTTAACTAGCGTTGACTAAAACTGCTGATAACCAAGTCCGGCTGCAATTTCTTCTCGATAAACCTCAATTCTAGGCAGGGACTAGGTTTATCCACGAGGTTCGATAGTGTAATTTATACCAATGTAAATCCGAGATCACATCGGACTATTTTTTGGAAAACTAGGACTTTTTAAGTCTGTTTGTTGTTTTTAGGTCTATTTTGTTGCGGTTGTTACGGATTGAGCTGATTTCGCCAGGCCTGGGGCGTGACGCCATGGAGCTTGCGAAATTGCCGAGTGAAATAACCGGCGTCGGCATAGCCAATGGAGTCAGCAATTTGCTTGATCGAGTTGACTGTATTGGCTAGCAGTTGTCGGGCTGCGGCCATGCGCCGTTCAATAATCCAGGCTTTGACCGTACGTCCCGTATGGCTTTGGGATAAATTGGTTAGGTAGGCGGGAGAATACCCGACCGATTGAGCCACATCGGTGAGGTTGATTGATTGCTGGTAATGGGCTTCGATAAAGTCGAAGACAGCGGTCAGCCGAGGACAGTCAGGGAAAATCGTTTCAGGGGTGGTGACGACGTCCTGGGCCTGGTGATGAGACTCTTGCAGCCCTCGTTTGAGGTCTTCTTGACGTTTTAGTCGAGATGCGATCGCATCTAAAAAATCTTCCACCGTACAGGGCTTTGTCAAATAGTCGTCTGCCCCCAGCGTCATCCCCTGTCGCAGATCCGTCATCGCCACTTTAGCGGTCAAAAAAATAAACGGAATCGACGCCGTTGCATCATTTTTCCTCAGGAATGACAGGACCTCATAGCCGTCCATGTCGGGCATCATAATGTCGCAAACAACCAAGTCAGGACGGTGTCGCTCCGCTAGCCTGACCCCCGTAGATCCATTCTCAGCACCGATACCTTCAAATTTTTCAAATTTCAAACATCGGAGAAAAATTTCTCTTGTTTGGGCCTCATCTTCAATGACAAGAATCGTTTTCACCATTACCCTTACCATCTACGATGGAAATAAGCTCAGTAACTTTAGCCGAGATCATTACTAGACATTCATTACAGATTTAAGGGTTTTCAGAATCAACCGTGGTGTACTGCACTACAGTCTTGAACAAGTTTATGAAATCAGATGATTCCATTAATCTTTCAGATCACCAGGCGCTTGCAGCCTTGCGCCGTCAACATGAGCTGATTCTCAATGCGGTGGGAGAAGGTGTCTACGGGTTAGATTTGCAGGGAAACGTTACATTTGTGAACCCAGCAGCGGCAGCGATGATCGATTGGGAAATGCAGGACCTAATTGGTCAGTCTATGCATCGGGTGCTGCACCATTCTCACCCTGACGGCAGCCCCTACCCCAGAGAATGCTGTCCTATTTATTCTGTTTTTCAAAAAGGGCATATGCAACGGGTGACCGATGAAGTCTTTTGGCGAAAAGACGGCACCTGCTTTCCGGTGGAATACATTAGTACACCGATGCGCGACGAGCATGGCGAATTAATTGGAGCCGTCGTCACCTTTCGTGATATTAGCCAGCGAAAATGGGCTGAAGCGGTTTTACAACAGACTAATGAAGATTTGGAACTAAAGGTGCACAAGCGAACGGCTGAACTTTATGCCGTCAATGAACAACTACAGAACTTAAGCAATCTTAAGTCTAGGTTTGTAGCCATGGTCTGCCATGAGTTTCGCAATCCGATGAACAACATTGCCCTATCGGTATCCTCCTTAAATCGCTACGACGAACAATTATCGCGATCGCAGAAAAACCAGTATCTGCTGGACATTAAAGAAAACGTCGAGCGCATGACCCAGATGATTGACGATATTTTAGTTCTGGGCAAGTTAGAAGCTAAACGACTTTGTCTCAATCCTGAGCCACTTAACCTGGTAGATTTTTGCCGAAATTTGCTGTCAGAGCTGCCTTCAGAACAGGGGCAGCTAGAATTTGTTGGTCGCCACAAACCCCTAATTGCCAAGCTTGATCAAACACTTTTACGCTCGATTTTGACAAATATTTTGTCCAATGCAATTCGCTATACGCCAGATGACAAGCCTGTTTGTCTATCGTTATTTCGCCATAAAGATCAGGCGGTGTTTGTGGTGAAAGACAGCGGCCTAGGGATTCCACCGGAGGACTATCCCCATTTATTTGAACCGTTTCACCGGGGTAAGAATGTGAGTAATATTCCCGGCACAGGGCTGGGTTTAAGCATTGTTAAGCAGTTTGTAGATTTCCAACAGGGAGATGTTCAAGTAAAGAGTCAGCTGGGGGAAGGCACAACATTTAAGGTGGTATTACCGCTATCGTTGTCGATTGAGTAGTGTCCTTTAAAAGTCAGGAGCCCTCGACATGTTTAAAGGTAAATCGTATCAAGAGACACTTATTGTTTCATAGGCTATTGATACAAATTACATATGGTGTTAGCTAAGGGTTAGTCGGTCTTCTGTGGCTAGAGGCATTCATAACTATTAGTTTTCAGACACAAACAATTTAATTTTTGCATCTAGGGTTCCAGTTTTGCTGATTGTTTGCTAATTAGCAGAATGTTTGGTCCGAGAGATGCAGCTGGCAAGGGTTTCGCTTTTGCTGGTTCACGGAGGGATAAAAGCCCGGGAGAATTCTGTTGACCTTGATTGAGGTTAACGGTTTCTCTCGGGCTTTGTTTTTTTACTACCGAGTTGAGGTTGTGATGTTTAGAGTTGGAGATGAATAAATGGAACATACCGTTTTCTCCTGGGGAATTATTACATTTCTCTTAGGCACATTAGGTGTGGGGGTGTGGGCCTCCCAGCAAATTAAAGGCGATAGCGTCAATTTTTTAGTGGCTGGTCGGGGGCTAACCTTGCCCCTAGCTGCTGCCACCCTCATGGCTCAATCGGTGGACTCAAATGCCACCCTGGGGAATACCGATTTGTCCGCAGAATTTGGCTTTTGGGCCGGGGCGGCTTTACCCATCGGTCTGTCTCTATGTCTGTTTTTGACCGGGACTTTTTTGGCAAAGCCGATGAACCGCATGGGGCTCATCACCATCCCCGACTTTTATCGGGTTAAGTATGGTCGTCTGGTGGAGCTGATTGCTGCCTGTATTATGTCGGTCAGTTTTTCGTTTTTGCTGGCAGGCAACCTGGTGGCCGGGGGCTTTATGTTCCAGACATTTCTGGGCACTAGCTACATTGGCGGCATCACATTGTTGGCGGCGCTCGTATTTGCCTACACCGTAGCTGGCGGTCTCTTTGCCGTTGCCTACACCGATGCGATCCAAATCTTGATTGCCTTGGTGGGGACTGGGTGGCTACTGGTCTATTTACTCGCCAACTTTGGTCTGAACATTGTCCCTGGTACGGGTCCCTTAGCCTTAGAGCAGTTGACTTCAGTGGGTGCAGGCGCTGCCATTAACTGGGCAAGTCTTTTGGCCTTGGGGTTTGGCAATATGGTTGCGATTGACTTTATGGCTCGAATTTTTGCGGCAGAAAGTCCAGAAACGGCTCAAAAAGCCTGCTATGTTGCTTCGGCGGTCACCTTGATTGTCGGTATCCCCTTTTCAATTATTGCCCTGTCTGCTAACAGCATTCTGGAGCAAGCCGGGGTGGTGGCCGATGGTCCCATATTATTTGCCCTGTTGCAAAATGTTGTTCCCCCTGTGTTGGGTTTATTGGTACTGGCGGCTATTTTATCGGCCTCTCTTTCTACGGCGGATGGGGCTATTTTAGGAACTTCTTCCGTATTGGCGCACAATGTTTTTGGTATTCGCCATGGGGCGGCTGCCCATGGTGGCGGTGGCGATCGACTGTTGTTGGTAACTCGGGTATTGTCGATTGTGATTACCTTGCTGGGGGTATTTTTGGGCTTGCGGGTACCTCAGACGGGGGTGCTGTTGCTGCTTGGGTTTGACCTGGGTTTTGCTGGGCTAGTGGTGCCTCTTTTAGGGGGATTATTTTGGGCGAAATCTACTCGTCAGGGGGCGTTAGCTTGCATTGTCGCGGGGTCGATTACCCGACTTGTTCTTTTTGCTCTGATGCCGACCATGTTTGGTATTGATAATACGCTGTTGTATATTCCGAATGGTCTCTTTACTTTGGATTTTGATGGGTTTCCTACGCTGATTAGTCCGATAGTGGGTTTGATTGCTTTTGTTGTGGTGTCTAAAATGACTTACAAACCTATTGATGCACAACAGCAGCGGGCAAAGCTTGAGGAAAAATTACATGCGCTGTAGTTCTGATATGTCGGTCCAAGAGAGAAACCTTTAATAGCACAATGGTTTTGTCAATTACTAAAAAGCGAGAGCCATTATGACAAATAGCTCTCGCTTTTTCTATATGAAAGGCTCTTTAAAGATTAGGCCTATAGTTTTAGCTGAAAATAGCTTGGGTGGTTGGCTGGGTGTGAAGGGTGTTGCTTGGGGTCCCTTGTATATTGGGTAGCCCATCAGGGATGCTAACAATAGCCATCAT
>CALBPH010000271.1 GCA_937899365.1 uncultured Leptolyngbya sp. | reverse complement strand
ATGAGCCGGAGCGTGGAATTCGGTGCACGGAGTGCTTTGATATGCGCTTTGAGGTGACCGCCGACTATGCGGCGGAACATGGCTTTGATTTGATTTCGAGCACTCTGGGAATTTCCCGGTGGAAAAATTGAACCCAATGAAACCGTCGAAGCCTGTGTAAAACGCGAAATTAAAGAAGAGCTTGGCATCGACATTGAGGTCAACGACCGCCTAATCACGGTCAACCATGCCTATAGCCACTTTAAGGTCACACTGAATGTGTTTAACTGCACCCACATTAGCGGCGAACCTCAAACGATTGAGTGCGATGAGGTGAAGTGGGTGACCTTAGATGAAATCGATAGTTACCCGTTTCCTAAATCATTAACGCGATTAAAGAAAAGGCGAGCTAGCTCAATGCAGACGGAGGGAAATGCCCAGAGAGTTGGAATAAAAGTCTCGCTGCCACCCCCTCAAGGAGAAGAAAGAGCCCCAAAGATGCATCTCCAGGGCTCGGAATCAGGGTGCATCTACCAATCCAACATGCGCGATTTGCCATGCCATATCCGGAGTTGAGAGTGGTCTTCACTAAGACTTCAAACAATATTCGGTGTCATCCGGGGGTTAGTAAATTTTCCAGCTACTCTCAAAAAGCAGGTTGCATTATTTACGTAGAACTGTCATGGCACTCAAACGCCTTCACTGTGCTGAATATCTTGAAAATAGAACGTTTCAAA
The DNA here is from genome assembly GCA_937899365.1 of uncultured Leptolyngbya sp. Lineage (GTDB taxonomy): Bacteria > Cyanobacteriota > Cyanobacteriia > Phormidesmidales > Phormidesmidaceae > Leptothoe. Next base: position 3,193 of record CALBPH010000271.1, on the reverse strand, counting down.
CTAAAGCGATGTTCTTCCGTACATCCCTGAAAGCACTGCTAGGAATTGTCGTTGGGGCCAGTTTTTGGATATCGCCGGAACACGCTGCGGTTGCCCAAGGATACTGTCGAGAAGAGTTGGTGGCTCGAGTTGATGCGATCGCAACTCGCCCCAAACTCACCCAGGCCCACATCGGCATCCTGGTAGAACAACAGGGCCAGAACATAGCAGAACGCCAGGTCATCCTAGAACGCAATACCGATAAATGGTTCGTACCGGCATCCACGCTGAAGCTGTTAACAACAGCAGCAGCATTACAACACCTGGGGCCAGACTTTCAGATTAAAACATCGGTATACGCCACCCAACAAGACAATAAAACTCAGCTATATGTCATCGGGCGCGGTGACCCCACATTCACAGATACTGACCTTGAAAACCTTGTTCAACAAATTGTCCAGCAGGGTATTCAACACATCGATCAGCTATGGGGCTACGACGGCTATTTCCCAGGTCAAACCGTCCATCCTAACTGGGAATGGGAAGATGTATTGGCAGGCTATGGAGCCTCCGCCAACGGTCTCATTCTGAATGAAAACGCCCTAGGGGTGACCTTATACCCTACTGAAGTTGGCGAACCGTTGCGGGTAGAGTGGCCAGACCCAGGCCAGGGCCAACAGTGGCAAATCCACAACACCTCCCGCACGGTTGAGTCAGGAGAATCCATCACCGCAGACATTGGGCGCGATTGGAGTCAGCCCATTCTCCACGTATTTGGCAACCTCACAGTAGATGCTGGCCCAGATCCGTTTGCCCTGGCCATCACTCAACCGGGAGCCCATTTTATAGAACAGTTTAAATCTGGCTTAACTCAGGCGGGCATCCCTGTCAGTCAAGCAAGGTTAACCCCCAGCTGGTCAAACTTAGACCGCTCAGAAGTTGCCACTGTCAGCTCCCCACCCCTATCTGAATGGCTATCTAAGATTAACCAAGACAGTAACAACCTATATGCAGAAGCTTTATTAAAATCGATTGGCCGCACCCTAGATAGTCCAGATGACACCACCCAGACAGGAACAGAATTAGTCCAACAGATTTTGAGTGATTTGGGAGTGGATGCTAGTAGCTATCAAATGGTGGATGGCTCGGGACTATCGCGTCACAATCTTGTTACCACACACACGCTGACCGACACCCTGCAGGCCATGGCTTACGATACCCACAGCGACCTTTATCGTCGTTCCCTGGCAACAGCGGACGGCAGCTTAAATTATCGTTATCGTAACGCCCCGGTTCCCATAGAGCTTCAGGCCAAGACCGGCTATGTTAGCAACAACGAGTCTCTAGCTGGATATCTGCAACCCTCGAATCATCCGGCTCTGGTATTCAGTATTTTCTTAAATAATGCCGATCTCTCGGCCACTGAAATGCGAACAATTATCGATGAGATTGTTGTAAATCTGGCTCAATTGAATGATTGTTGATCTATGGATGAGCCAGGCGTTGTTGCATCAACTCTTGCTTCTAAAGCTGAGACTCGTTGCTGTAGCTCGATAATTAAAATCGCTAAGGTGTCGAATTGCTGATCAAAGGAGGGGTCATCAGGAGCAGGCCGTGTATTACTAGAATCAGGCCGACTGCCGGTAGTTCGGGGAATCTGCGATTGGAGTCGGGTGACCTGGGATTGGAGCGATCGCACCTGAGATTCTAGTCGATTTAATCGTGGATCAACTAAAGACGGGAATGCCTCTGCTGGCTTGAGCCACAGACCTGCCAGTAGAACCAAAATTAAACAGAACCAGGTCAGAGGCTTTAGCGATTGCATGATTGAGGAGCGGCTAATCTGCTGCCATTCTAGCCAGGATTTTTTCTTTATTTATGGGTGCAGCGGGTGATGGGTACGATCTGAACAAAGTCAGCAAGGCCCGCAGCCAAGTGCAGTTGTGTCTGCTCATGCGGTTTCGCTACGATAGAAACAGGCATCAGGTGTATCAAACCCCACTGACTGTAACCGCAAGATAATTTATCGCAATGTAGTCAACAAGGAATAATAGAACCTATTGGGATTCATCCTGATTTCGAGCCTCTATACGTTCTGTCCCCATGAGATATCTTGTCGCTGTTTTTTGCGATCGCATCCAAGCCGAAGAAGCCTACTCCAGACTGCAGGGCAGCAATTTTGCCATGGAAGACGTTTCCATTCTTGGCGAAGGGTACACCACCACCGATGAGTTCGGGCTCAAAAACCCTAAGGAAGTCGCCTGGCGTCAGGTACGGCTAATGGCCACCTGGCTAGTGCCCTTCGGGTTTGGTGGCGGCTTTGTATTTAACGCCATCACCGGTCTCGACACCTTTCCATGGGCCGGCGTCCTCGGCAATCAGTTAATGGGAGGATTGCTGGGTGCAGGGTCTGGACTCATGGGTAGCTTTTTTATTGGTGGTGGCCCCGCCATGTTTTTCAACAACAACGACACGCCCTATCGTGATCGCCTCGACGCAGGTGAATACCTAGTCGTCGTCAACGGCGGTGAGAGCGTGGTCACCCAGGCAGCCCGAGTGCTGCAGGCCCTCGAGCCAGAAGTGATCGAAGCTGGATAAACCATTTCAAATCGAGGATTAACCTACTTCGAGTACACCACAGCTGCCGTCCCATGGGTTGACCACAACCGGTAAACCCAACGAGTCCACGCTCCTTTAAAAATCACAGTAGTATAGAGCTAAGTCGGAATGATTCCGGGAAACTAGGTTTCCTGAAATTCTGTCACATTGATTTCTCACCCTCAAGCACCTATGACTTCTACGGCAACTACCAGTGCTCCCGCTGCGGCGAATCCCTTCCTAGTCGGCCAGGGTCTTCCCCCCTTTGATCAGTTTCAGCCCGACCAGGCAGAGCCCGCAGTAACTCAGCTGATCGATAAACTCACCACAGCTCTAGAATCCTTAGAAAAAACCATGACCCCCACATGGGAAGGGCTAGCCGCGCCCCTCACCCAGATCAGCGAACGGCTGGGATGGACCTGGGGTGTCCTAGGCCATTTGATGGGGGTTAAAAATAGCCCAGAATTACGAGCTGCCTATGAAGCTGTGCAACCGGCGTTAGTGCAGTTTGCAACTCGGTTGAGCCAAAGCAAAGCCTTTTATGACGGGTTTAAACAACTGGCATACGATGACAGCCTTAGTCCGGCCCAGCGACGAATTGTGGAAGCCTCCATCC
>CALBPH010000270.1 GCA_937899365.1 uncultured Leptolyngbya sp. | reverse complement strand
ACCTCTCCAGACGTGCCGTCTGGCAGCGTCTCTGTCCCCGAGAGGGGGGCAAGCCCCCCATCATCGGAGGGTTCAACGGAGTTTTCGTCAAAGAAAAAAGGATCTGAGGGCTCTGCCAGGTCACTGGAATTGGCCTGGACCAATAGGATTGATGCTGGTGACTCAACCGACTGACTATCGGCTACCCCAGGAACAGAGACAGCTTCAGGCGTTATTTCTGCGTCGAGCTCTGATGTGTCAGAGCCTGGGTCTTCAGACTCTGCTGCGTCGGAGTCTGGGACTTCAGTTGCTTGGGCTGAGGCTAAGCCTGCCAGGAGAGCGCTTAGGGTAATGTCTTCAGGGGTAATGTCTTCAGATCCTGCTGATTGAGCCTCTGTGGGTAAGGCCATCACCGGAGCTGCAATAGTCGCTATGGCTATCCACACCATCCAAGCCACCAGCGGCATTGCCTGAAAGTTCCTAGCAATATCCCTCATAGTCCTTTCCAATAAATGTTCGTGTTTAATAGTTTTTAATGCTGCTAGGTCAGAAAATACATTACCTGGAGCCGATAAAGTGCGCCATGGGTAAATCCATTCCGTAAAACAGCAGATATTTTCTAGATAGTGGTTACCCTGATGCCATATGCCTGATTAGGGCTCTATGACCAGGGCTACAATCGGTATTCACCCCATAGTCACTCCATCGGGTCAAATCGTCATCATTACCCTGGAATAACAAGATGGTTAATTAGCCATCTTGTTCCTAAAATTGCTCAACCCCTGCATTTGCCTGTCACAGGTAAAATTTAGATAAATTTTGACTTCATGGGTTCTTTACAAAAGAAATCATCAGTCATTGCCTAGGGTACGGACACTTTCTCAGTAGTCCCATGAATAAACGTTGACTAACGATTGTTGGTCCAGACAAGGGCGTACTTTAAAGACGTAGAAAACAATACAGAGAGTACGTCGTGGGTCAAACCATTAGCTTGGACAAAACCAACCCTGCCACCATTCAGGATCGAAAAGCAGATCATCTGCGAATCTGCTTGGAGGACGATGTCCAATGTCATCAGACCACCACCGGTCTGGAGAACTATCGTTTTATCCACTGTGGGCTGCCTGAGCTGCGCTACGACCAGGTGGACATTAGCACGACATTCTTAGGAAAAAGCCTAGGGGCACCCATGCTAATTTCCTCCATGACCGGGGGCACAGAACAGGCTCGCTTGATCAACCAGCGACTGGCGGTCACTGCCCAGAAATTTGGCTTGGCCATGGGGGTGGGATCCCAGCGGGTGGCGGTGGAAAAACCCGAGCTCGCTGACACGTTTAATGTGCGACGCTATGCCCCGGATGCTCTATTGTTGGCCAATTTGGGGGCGGTGCAGCTGAACTATAGCTATGGGTTGGAGCACTGTCAGCGGGCGGTGGATTGGCTAGAGGCCGATGCTCTGATTTTGCATCTTTATCCGTTACAGGAATGTGTCCAGAGCCGGGGGGATACGGACTTTAGCGGTCTGATGGCCAAGATTGAAACCCTCTGTAATCAAATGCCGGTGCCCGTCATTGCCAAGGAAGTGGGGAACGGTATTTCGGGTAGCTTGGCTCAAAAGCTAATCGACATCGGGGTTTCAGCCATCGACACCGCTGGGGCGGGTGGTACGTCCTGGGCTCGGGTGGAAAGCGAGCGGGCCCAGGATGTCAAACAACGTCGCTTAGGGCAAACCTTTGCTGATTGGGGACTGCCGACGGCTGACTGTATTGTGGGTATTCGTGCGATCGCACCCCACATTCCCCTGATCGCATCAGGTGGTTTACGCAATGGTCTGCATGTGGCCAAAACCTTGGCCCTGGGTGCTGACATCGCCGGGCTGGCCCTCCCCTTTCTCAAAGCCGCCGACCATTCAGAAGCCGCCCTCGACACCATGACGGATATCTTGATCGCAGAGATTAAAACTGCTTTATTTTGCACCGGTCAAGGGAATCTTAAGGACCTTAAACACGCTCAGGTGCTTCAACGCCTACCATAGAACCATTAGACCCCATCCTCCTCCTAAGCCCACACCATGCGAGATTTTTTCAAGTACGCGGCGGCCAGTGCCCTTGGAACCGTTGTTGGCCTATTCAGCTTAGTCGCCTTGCTGGGTGTGGGCGCATTAGGTCTGGCGGGCTTTTTTATCAACTCCGCCGCATCTGAGACCGAGCCCGATGTGGAAAAAAATTCGATTTTAGTATTTGACTTGGCCACCGACATTGTTGATGCGGTGCCCTATGCTGGCCCTGGCATTGTGCTGGAAGAGACCTTTTCTGGTAGCAGCTATCGCGCCATGTCTCTACACACGGCGCTCCAAACCATTGAGGCCGCCGCAACCGACGACAACATCACGGCCATCTATCTGACGGGTAATACCAATGCGGGATTTGCCACCCTCAAAGAGCTACGGATGGCGCTAGAAAAGTTTAAGACCGACTCTGGCAAACCGGTGCTCGCCAACAACACAATTTGGAGCGAGCGTGACTACTACCTGGCATCGGTGGCCGATTCTCTTTATTTGAACCCGGCAGGCGTCATGGAGCTAAACGGATTTCGGGCCGAAATTCAATTTTTAGCAGGTGCCCTGAGCAAATATGGTGTCGGTGTGCAAGTCCTCAGGGCAGGTCGTTATAAATCGGCGATTGAGCCCTTTACCCGCACCAGCAGCAGCCCAGAGGAAAAGCAGCAGACCCAGGCGCTGCTCACGGACCTGTGGCAAGAGTCTTTAACCACCACTAGCGAAGCCAGGGAGTCCACCCCCGAAGCGTTTCAAGCCATTGCCGAAAACCAGGGACTGTTGCCTGCGGCCGAGGCCCAAGCCGCTGGTTTAATTGATAACGTTGCGTTTTACGATGACCTCTTGAGCGACCTGAGGGAGCTGACGGAGCAAACCGATGACGCTTGGGACGAGGATGAGGATGATTTTACTCAGATCGGTCTTTACAGCTATAGCCAAACCTTAGACACCACTATCGGGAATCGGGACACCATTGCCGTCGTTTATGCTAGTGGCGAAATCGTTGATGGGGAAGGCACTGCCACCGGTTTTATTACGTCTGGTGGGCTATCTGACACCCTGCGCCAGGTTCGTAAGGACGATGATATTCAAGCGGTGGTGCTGCGGGTGAATAGTCCGGGGGGAAGTGCGATCGCAACTGAGATCATCGCCCACGAAGTTGAGCTTTTGGCCGCCGAGAAACCCGTGATCGTCTCCATGGGTAACTACGCCGCCTCAGGCGGCTACATGATTGCCGCCCCCGGCGATCAGATTTTTGCCACCCCAGCAACCATTACCGGCTCCATCGGTGTGTATGGGTTACGGCTTAACTTTAAGGAAATTGCCAATCGTAACGGGGTTACTTGGGACATTATCAAAACCGCAAAACTGGCTGATATCGACACCATCAGCCGTCCCCAAAGTGAGTCTGAGCTAAAGCTACAACAAGAATTCGTCAACACCTTATACGATCGGTTCTTAACCCTGGTGGCCGACGGTCGCGAAATCCCTAAAGAAAACGTCAACCAGGTCGCCCAAGGACGTGTGTGGTCAGGCACCGATGCTGAAGGCGCTAGCCTGGTAGATCAAATGGGGGGATTAGAGGCCGCCATTGCTGCCGCTGCCACTGCTGCCGAATTGGAAGATTGGCAGGTGGAAGAACTACCCCAGCCTCCGAGCCTTGAAGAACAAATCATTGAAAGTCTCTTTGGTGTAGGCATTGTGTCCAAACTACCCTGGGCGCAAGATCCAATTACCCAAGAAGCGATGAAACTACGAGAAGAGTTAAGCCTGCTAAAAACGCTCAACGATCCTCAAGGTGTATATATGCGACTGCCGTTTACAACCGAGATTGAGTAAATAGGTAAACAAAACTGGAATAGAGCAGACTAATCGG
>CALBPH010000269.1 GCA_937899365.1 uncultured Leptolyngbya sp. | reverse complement strand
CCAATTGGCAGATCCCGAACCACCTCCAAGCACACTCGTAGTTAACGCTATGGGCGATCTGGGGCGATCTGGATATTGAGGCAAGCGACCGCCGAGAGCTGGTGGAACTTGTGAGGCTTAGCCAGCCGTTGACAAAACTCATGCTGACGCTATCGACGACAACTTAATGGAGCCTGTCGAGAGTCGGGATACCCGACCTACACTCAACTGACCAACGGGCGATTGCACCACCACCGATCTGACTCCTCCAGAGTCTCTCTCTCAATTGCAGCCGAACGGTAAGGCTTACCGGCGCACGAGATTATCTAAAACACAAAGTAGGTAGCTGATTTTCGAGCGTCCGAGTCCAGTCAAGTGTTAGGAGGTGTATTCATCAGCATCCATTTTATTGATGATTGCACGTAGTGTTTGCGGACCTATTAGGCCATCAGCATCAATAGATATACTTTGCTGAAAAATCCGTACAGATTCCCGTAACTTTATGTTGGCAGGTTCACCATCAACAGGACCTTCGTAAATTCCTTTATTTCGAAGGAAAGTTTGTACAAATCGGACAACTTTGCGTCTAAGCAAAAGTGAGCTAAGCCATTCATTTACCAGGTTTTTGGAATTAGCTAGCAACTCCTGAGCGGCTAGTTCTATACCTTCAACTACAGATAGATATGCAGAGTCTCGATCAGACCATTTTGTAATGGGTAGCCCTTCGCGAGGAAGAACCTGCAACTTTGAAAATGGCATATTTTGCCATAAGGATGGTCTGGCTATGACAGGACCTACACGATTAAGACCAGATGTATGTTGAGATAAAGCACGTTTCAATTCTACACCCATACAATAGTAAGAATTCAGAAAATCCGCAGAGATTAATAAGATAACGAGATCTGATCTCTCAAGGTTTACACTAATTTCTATTTCCCAATCTGCACCAGGACTGATTAGTCTATCATTCCACTCTACGATCAATCCTTGATGTCTGAGGGGAGAAAGATGAGCAGTAAGTTCTTTACGAATTTCATCATCCTTATGTGCATATGACATAAATAAGCGAAGAGAATTTTGATTCATTCTGATGATTGAGAAATTGCTAATTCTTAACTAACTTCTACTTAACTTATATATCAAGGTTAATTAAGTTAGAGAAGCTACATAGAGCCAAATGTAAATTCGTTAGCAGCCGAACAATTTATTAGATCGACTTTTTCAGTCTATCTCCCTTTATCGGGATACTACACTGCGAACTTTCTGTCTATTCACCATAATCGGGATACTATACTGCGAATTATCCGTATAGCCCCCTCATATTGGATGGATATACTGCGAGTTTCAGTCTATCTGCCAGTTATAAAAAATTGAGTTCTAAAGGTCTGAGTCAAAACAGTACATAATACTCACTCATTCGTGTATGAAAACTCAACAAGCAGAAATAATTTGCGTGTGATAAACGCCTAAGTTTCAAAAATCCCCTCTCGGGAGGAGGCCTGAAAGGCGTGGCGGGTCACCCCATTGCGCCAACGACCGAAACCCACCCCGGAGCCCCTCCCAGGAGGGGAGAGATTTTCGTTCTTTGTGCTCAGCACTGCATTTTCAGCCCTGATCCTCCTTCCCCAACGCCCCCGGCAACCCCCCCAACGTCCTCTGCGGCGAACACGTCACCACCATAATCAACAATGTCAAAATATACGGAGCCGCATTAAACAAATAATAATAAGAATCCACCCCCACCGACTGAAACGCCGGACCAATCGCCTGGGCTCCCCCAAACAACAATGATGCCCATAAACACTGAATCGGATTCCACCGCGCAAAAATCACCAAGGCAACGGCCATTAACCCCTGACCGCTGGAGATACGCTCAGTCCACACCCCCGGATAATACAACGACAGACAAGCCCCACCAATACCCGCCAAAAAGCTCCCAGCAACAATGCTAACCATTCGCACCTTAAAGGTGGAAATACCCATGGCCCGGGCCGACTGGGGACTATCACCCACCGCACGGATGTACAACCCCCAGCGGGTATAGCGAAAGAACCAATGGAGTAAAGGGGCAATCACCACCCCTAACAAAAATAACGGACTAATTTTTAATGCCGCCTGAATCTGTGGAATAGCACTCCAGTTACCCCAGTCAACCGTAAACAGCTGGGGTGCCTGGGGTTGAATAAACGGTTTCCCCAGGAAAAAGGCCAAACCGCTACCAAAGACAATCATGGCAATACCCGTGGCCACATCATTTACCCGAGGCTGTTGCGATAGCCAACCATGGATAGCACCCAACGCCATGCCAGATACACCAGCGGCGAGTACCCCCAACCACGGTGCCCAGAAAGGACCAACCAGACCTTGGGATACATAGGAAACACCATAGGCGCTCATGGCCCCCAGCAGCAGAGTGCCTACCAAACCCAGATTGATTTTGCCGCTTT
>CALBPH010000268.1 GCA_937899365.1 uncultured Leptolyngbya sp. | reverse complement strand
GATATGGTGGTAGCAGGTGTTGGTACGGGCGGTACGATTACGGGCGTTGCCCAGGCCCTAAAACTGAAAAAAGAGAGTTTTCGTGCCATTGCCGTGGAACCCACCAACAGCCCTGTGCTCTCTGGCGGCAGCGCTGGCCCCCATAAAATTCAAGGCATTGGCGCTGGCTTTGTTCCCCCAGTGCTACGCGTTGACTTAATTGACGAAGTTGTCACGGTTACCGACGATGCCGCCATTCGCTTTAGCCGTCGTCTTGCCAGAGAAGAAGGATTGCTCTCCGGCATTTCTGCCGGGGCAGCGTTAGCCGCCGCCATCCAGGTGGGACAACGGCCTGAAAACGCCGACAAGCTCATTGTCATTATTCAACCTAGCTTTGGCGAACGCTACTTGAGCACCGTATTGTTTAAGGATCTTGAGCCGGCCTATCCAGCTCTCATCCCTGATAGCCTAACTTATCAAATACCCAGCCCTGTTGCTTAATCAAGCAAAAGAATTATGACTACGCCCCCCAATCCCACTCTCCTTGACCCTCGCCATACCCGTTACTTTGGATTGATTGATCGACTCCTCGCCTGCCCAAATGGAGAAGAGCCTGAGATTCTCAATGCTGAGCCAGATCTATTGGACGCTGGTCTGGTACAAACCCTGATGCAGACTGCCAGCTATTTTGCCCATCAGGATAACCCTGATGTGGCTAAGTTTCTTGTCTTTATTGCTCGAGAACTTGCCCACCAGCTAGGTCTCTATCCTCAGCCCCAGACATGACATCTGTTTTACAACGCCGCCAATATCTCATCTATAGTTTTATTGGCCTATTCTCCTGGCTAATTACTGTTGGCTGTGCTCCCGGAGTTCCCTTGGGGGCGTCTGGTTCCGCCCAATCTAATGACCCTGTAACCATTACCGTGTCTGCTGCGGCAAGTTTGCAAGATGCATTGGATGCAATTACACCCCAGTTTGCCAAGTCCTATCCAAATATCACCGTAGACTTCAAAATTGCCACATCAGGTGCGCTGCAGCGAAAGATAGACCAAGGAGCCCCTGCGGATGTCTTTTTGTCCGCAGCCTCTAATCAAATGGATGAGCTACTGGAAAAAGAGCTGATTCTGTATGAGTCTCGTCGAGATTTGGTGGCCAACAAGTTGGTGTTAATTGCCCCAATGGCGTCAACGTTAACCATGACCGACATTGCTCAGTTAAAGTCTGTTCGTGTCGACCATGTGGCCGTGGGTGAGTTTCGCAGTGTTCCGGCTGGATACTATGCCAAGCAGGTGTTTCAAGCATTAAACCTGTTGGATACTTTTCAATCTAAATTTGTTTTTGGCAACAATGTTCGTAGCGTTCTCGCGGCGGTGGAAAGCGGTAACGTTGACCTGGGGGTTGTCTATGCCTCCGATGCCATTCTCTCTAATCAAGTTAAGGTTTTGGCCACGATGCCAGAGGACCTGTATCAGCCCATTGTATATCCTGTTTCGGTGGTAAACACTAGTCCCCATCCTGAATCGGCCCAAGCCTTTATTGATTTTTTGACAACAGATTTAGCCCAGGCAATGTTCGAAGAATTTGGCTTTAACTCCATATAGCACTCCCATGCTTGACCTTGCCCCCCTTTGGATATCCCTACGCATCGCGACGATTGCTACCGTCGTCACTTGTTTCGTAGGCATCGCCACGGCACACTTTATGCACCATTACCGGGGACGAGGACGCGCGCTGCTAGATAGTATTTTTCTGGCCCGCATGTTGCTTCCCCCCACGGTGCTGGGCTTTTTACTACTCATCCTTTTAGGGAAAAATGGGCCCCTTGGATTTTTGTTTACTAACGCTGGCATCAGCGTTGTTTTTACCTGGTATGCCGCTGTGATAACGGCAACAGTGGTGGCGTTACCGCTAATGTACAAGACTACGCTGGGCGCATTTGAACAAATTGACAGTAATCTGCAGCAGGCGGCACGGACGCTGGGTGCTTCAGAGCTAACGGTATTTCGACGCATTACCCTGCCCCTGGCGCTACCGGGTTTAATCGCAGGCGCTACCCTGGCCTTTGCTCGAGCTCTGGGAGAATTTGGAGCCACCCTCATGCTAGCGGGCAATATTCCTGGACGTACCCAAACCTTGCCCATGGCGATCTATTTTGCCGTTGAGGGGGGAGACTTTCGAGAAGCGTCTATCTGGACTGGCGTGATCCTAACCGTTGCCTTGGGAGGATTGGTGTCTGTCAATCGGTGGCAGCCCCAGGGCAGACGACTAGCGAAGAGAGAGGAAAAGAAAGAAGACCTGACGCTGGTATCGGCTCAGGAGAACGCCCAGGAGACAGACGGACCCGAAAAACTAGAGCGACCAGACCGGCTTAGACACTATGCCTCTACGCATCGCCCCGCCCACGCGCCCACGCTTTCCGTCACGCTTACAAAGCACCTGCCAAACTTTACCCTGGATGTTTCTTTCTCTGCAGACGAACAACCCCTGTGACTATTGGGTGGTTCTGGAGCGGGCAAAAGTATGATTTTGCGCTGTCTAGCAGGAATTGAAACCCCTGACGCTGGTCGGATTGTACTCAACGGTCGGGTGTTGTTTGACTCAGAAACTGGCATTAATGTGCCTATTTGCGATCGCAACATTGGTATTCTCTTTCAAAACTATGCCCTGTTTCCCCACCTGACCATTGCTCAAAATGTAGCGTTTGGGCTCCATCAAAAGCTCCCCCCCGAACAGATTCAGGAAATCGTCACCCAGCAGCTCTCGGCCGTTCACCTCGAAACCTTAGCCGAACGCTATCCCCATGAGCTTTCCGGTGGACAGCAGCAACGAGTCGCCCTGGCGCGGGCATTGGCTAGCCAACCTGAAGTTTTACTGCTAGATGAACCCTTCTCCGCCCTTGACACCCACCTGCGGGATCAAATTGAGCGACAGCTCATCGACCGACTACAGGACTATCAAGGCGTCACCTTACTGGTTACCCATAATTTAGACGAAGCTTACCGAGTTTGCCATCAGTTGCTGGTGTTAGATGGCGGTACCACGATTGCCCACGGGCCTAAACACAATATTTTCGAACACCCCCAGACTGTTAGCGTGGCCCAGCTCACTGGCTGCAAAAATATTTCCCCAGCCTTAACCCACGGTCCTAACCAGATTGAAGCGCGTCACTGGCAATGCGTTCTTCAAACCGTTGAGCCGGTCTCATCCAATCTCACCCAAATCGGCATCCGCGCCCACCAAATCAATTTTCAGACATCCCCACAGGCCTCCTCTGCTCCCAACACATTTCCCTGCTGGCTTGCGACCACTAGCGAAACGCCCCACGGCATGACCTTATATCTAAAGCTTCATCGTCCGCCCACCAACGAGCGGGACTACCATTTACAAGCAGAGGTACTCAAAGACAAATGGTCTTCCCTAAAAGACCAACCTCTGCCCTGGACGGTGTATTTAGATCCCCTACGATTGATCCTCTTAGAAGCAGATTAGATGGTATTGACCTATGTACAGGACAAAAATCTGATAGCAGTGTAAAAGGCTGGCTATTGCTGAGATTCTGATAAATTCAAGCGACGCCTACGTCGGAAACGAACGACAAATATCGTACATGGCCATAAGCGGTAT
>CALBPH010000267.1 GCA_937899365.1 uncultured Leptolyngbya sp. | reverse complement strand
GGCCCTAGTCATGCGGGTTTGGGGAACTCGAAGGGACCCCAAGCAACACATTTAAACTCCACACCAGCCCCCCCAACCCATCACTCAAAACCACAAGTTTAATTTTCAACAAGCCCTAATCAACCACCATAACACTCTAATCTTATTGGAGGACTCACCAAAATGATGACTCAAAACAGCATCCTAATTGCCGGCGGCTATGGCCTCGTTGGCCAACAACTCGCCACATTCATTCGCCATCGCCACCCCAACCTACCCTTAACAATTGCCGGACGAAACCCAGAAAAAGCCAACACCCTAGCCCAAGAATTAGGCAACGCCACCAGTTTTCAACTCGATACAGAGCAACCCACACCCCTACAAAGCCAACAACCCAGAGCCGTTGTCGCCGTAGTCAATGACCCCCATGACTATTTACTCATGGATGCCGTACAACAAGGCATTCCTTACCTGGATGTAACCCGGTGGACAGAACGCCTGCGCGCATCAGTCACAAGCCTGACAGACAACCCCCTAACCGCTCCAGCCATATTCTCCTCTGGATGGATGGGAGGTATCGCATCGATACTGGCCGTACGATAAAAACTAAAACTAAAAATTTGAAGGAGACAAGATTAAGAGACATGGCGGCAAGCTGCTCGCGACTCCAAAAAAAACATCGTGATGCCCCTACCAGGTGAGGCTGCAAGGGATGATATTAAAGCTTTTTTGTAGCCTGAAGAAATGCTCCAGCCTCTTCTGGATCAGAAATATGGCTTGCCAACTTTTCAATTGCAGTCGCTAAATCACCAGATTCTTCAAAAACCTGCTGACATATAATGCTAGCGATAGGACCTACAAATGAAATAAACTCTTCCTGTAATTTTGCTTTCATTACAGCAGAAATTGCTTGGCTGTTGGTTATGGTTTGCTCATTCGTCAACAAATCTGTCTGAAACTGATCATGATGTGAAGCAAGCGAGTTATCCTCTAAACCAAGCATTTTTAAGATCACCTCGTTGTTCGGTAATGAGGCTGATTTTGATATGTCTGGTATTGATTGGTCTGAAAGTCGATACTTAACTTTGTCAAGCTGCTGAATTACCCTGATAGCATCTTTATCACTATCGAGATAATATTTTATTGATACTATTTCCCCTTGTCGTAGAGAAAATTTACCAACACGATTTTCTGACGACACGAAATACAAACAGCCAGTGTAAGCTTCCTGACAAATCTTGGCTAGTTTCTGAATCAGAAAATCAACCGATACAAAATCACTAATTTGCATACGAGCCTCTATTGTCTTACTTCACTAGGTGTATTTCATCTATTCGATAGTTCAAACCATCAGACGTGTAAGTAGGCTATCCAAATTATATTTCAGATACCGAGAGCCTTTTCTATTCCCCAATCTTGTGATGAAACTAGACTAAAAATAGGGATTTTAGGACATCTTCGAGAATGCCAACTCTCGTTTTTATATCTTATAAATGATTAGGTCAACCTACTTATTTTTTTAATCGAGATAACTGAGATGTACCCTACTGTTTTTTCTGTTACCTATTTGTTTTTGACAACCTCAAAAGCAAGTTTGACACTAGCGGTTAAACGTTTAATAGCGCGGGCCAGCTCACCAATTTCATCTTTGCGGTCTGTTCCCTGAATAGTTGCGTCTAATTGTCCACGACTGACATCATCCGCAATCTGTGTCAATGACTTAATGGGGGTTGATACCCTTTGAGCAAAAAGATAGGCCAGCACGATGGTTGAAGAAAACGTCAGCATAACCAGCATGATGGCGCGTCTTCGCGCCTGGATAACTTCCTCAAACGCTTCATCAACATCTTGCTGAACTACCAGCTTCCAACCCAAACCAACAGGCTGCACGTAGGCTGTTACCGCACGACCTTCATCATCATAAAAAATCTGTTCCTCAAGTGTCTCGACTTGCAGTGCCGGATGAGCACTAAAATCCTCTAAGTCTTCAGTGGACATATCCCCACGATTACCATGGGCAATTAACCGACCAACATCATCTACTAGGAAAGCAAATCCTGTGCGACCAATCTTAGCATTGACAACAGCTTCGGATATTTCCGATAGTGTCGAGCAGCTAACCAACACTCCTTTAGGCTGAATAGTCTGGCGAATGGGAACAGAAAGACAGAGTGCTGGAACATTGTAGGTACGGCTAATAAGTACCTGCTGACCAACGGTCGCACTATTTTCAGCAACGTCTAGAAAGTAGGCTCGATCTTTAAAGCTTTGAAGTTTTTGGCCATCGCTTCGAGCAATACTGTTCCCATTCATATCCAGCGAAAAATACACATAGCTCCAGTCATAAACCTCTTCTGAGGCTTTAAGAATTGGGAGTTGTGAGGCCGCATTCATGGAGATCACGCCACTGGTTGCAGCGTTTTGCCTAAGGGCAAGAATATTGGTATTTACCCAGTTATCGACAACTGAAGAAATTAAATCTGAATTGTTCTCAAATGTATCCTCAAGACTGTCTAACTGACTTTGTTGTCTATCGCGGATAGTAAAGAAAAGTCCTGATACTGGAATAAGAGTAATTGCCAGGATAACGGTAAGGACTTGAGAGAAAATTCCAAATCGAATTTTCTCCTTGCCATTTTTCTTCTGGCTTGGGGCAACATACGTCATTTAGCTGTTTCGATATTGTATTTAAAGACATGCTGTGACATTTAGCTGAGATAACTCACGTCAGCTGAATGTCATCTGAAGATAAAAATTACAATAGCTACACCCAGTTGTGGCCTAATACCATAGCTACAGGGCTAGTTCACCCTGATCTCTACGCTAAGAGTTTTTTCATAATAACCGGCACTCTAAATGGTTTTTAAACAAAAGAGAACCCTTATTTGCGCAATCATACGTAACTTACATAAAACCTTTATCGCACCTACACAGATATCTACAGAGTGGCAAAATCGGCCTACGAGGCTTTCTAATCTTTCTAAGATTTTAGAAAGCCTACAGTGGCTGTTATATTCATCAAAACTCGAGACTAGTTAAGTCTTACACCACCACGTACATAAAAACATACATGGTTTTACAGAAATATCGGGAATAGTTTAGGTATTCTCAAAAATCGCCGTTGCTGATTTAGGGTATTAACCGATTAGCTTTCCTGCAGAATTGAGCATACTACTTGGACATGGATATTGAATTTGGAAACCTCAACGACCTGGATACTAATGATACCGGTTGGTTTATTGGATTTAGTGATTGGACTAAAGCAGATCCTGCTAAGGATGTGAATCTGCGCTTCAACCCGTATGGTCAAGAGTTTTCCAATTTATCGGCCAAGTGGATGCATCATACTGTCGGCGAAACAAGAGGGTTGAATAAACCCATTAGCTATGGTCGCACCATAACTATGCTGATGAGTGATAGCGGCGGTTTTCGGATAGAATTCTCCAGCAGTCCTGACTTTAAATCTCCTGATACACACAACTATGTACTTAAGAAACGAGGAGATTTTATTGCCTGGGGAGCAAATTTATACCATCAAGCATTTGTTGAATGTGACAGTACAACGCTGACAATACGTTGGGAGCCATCAAAAGAGTTATCCCAATAAATCAGCAATTCCGATAAAGTCGTTCTGGTTAAACGTCTTTTTGCTAGGCTTTAGACTAGTCCCATTATTCAGTGGATAATTACATTATAAATCACGGGGATCATCCTTTTCTGAGTGCAATGTCTGACCAGGAGTAAGATACATAAACTTAGAACCCTTGGATGCTCCAGGTTTATGCCAGACGCCTTTAGGGACTACAAAGGTGGAACCTGCCTCAACAACAACATGTTGCGGTGGTTCTCCCGTCAAGAGAGTCATCTCAAACTCTCCTTCGAGAATGTAAAACCACTCGTCCGTATCCGGATGCATCTCCCATACAGGTGATACACCCGTGATGCTACAGGCGCCGATATGGCCACCATTAAACGGAACAACATCCAGAAATGAGCCCTCAGGGTGGGCAGCAAGTTCAGCAGCGACGTTTTTAATTTCCATGACAATACCTATAGCAACTCTTAGGAGCATTCCTTCTCGGGTGCCCTTTGCAGAGATATCCCCTTAGGAAAGCCTTTTTGTTTTATGGTACACGTGAACTATTGAATGGATCTAGCCCTAGTGAAATTTCTTGTATAACCCATGTATTACCCCACGTAGGGGCGTTCCATGGAACGCCCCTACGTGGGATTATCCTTAAGCAGTCCTTGAATCTGCATGTGGCTCAGCAGCCAGCTCGTCATCGTAGCCCGTCGGGTAAGGCGAGGTACCAGCTGATCGATGCTGTAGCCCTTAAAGCCGAGATAAGTTTTGAGCAACTGCTTGTTGGGCTTAGGAATGGAGCGGGTGAGCTGCACCGTGGCAGGACGACTTTCAATAAAGTTAGGGGGCTCAGGAAATTTTTCCTTTAAGGGGTCGATCACACGGCTAGCGTCCCACTGTTCTGTGGCCGCATCATAGCGATAGCCCAGGTGATGCCACACCAGATGATTGACCGTATCATCATCTAATTCTTCGTTGAGGATGGCCCAAAGGGTGGCTTCGGTGAGTGTGGGTAGGTCAGACATGGTAGAGGTCAACTCGCTAGACCCATAGGATACCAAGCCATTGCTAAGATTGAGTCCTTGAAAGGGGTGTTACAGCATTGACAGACAGGTTGCAATTAGATGGTTTTAATTCGGCTGGTGTGGCCCAGGCAGTGGCGGCATTACCGATGCCTGAGAAGCCGCCGTTTCTAAATCGAATGCGGCCTCGGTTTGATATCCATGTGTTTGAGCAGGTGGCGTCCACCAACCAAACGCTGTGGGAAATGGCAGGGGCTAAGGCGGGAACGGTTGCGATCGCACATACCCAAACCGCAGGTAAAGGCCAGCGTGGCAAACAGTGGATATCAAAACCAGGTGGGGTGTACCTGTCCCTGATGCTAGAGCCTGACTGGCCCGTAGACCAATCGGCCCAACTCACCCTGTGTACGGCCTGGGGCATTGTCAGCCAGTTTAGATGCCTGGGAATTCCGGCTCAAATCAAATGGCCCAACGATATTGTTGTTGCCGGACAGAAACTGGGGGGTATTTTAAGTGAAAGCAAACTAGAGCAAGGCGTAATTTCCCGTGCCGTCATGGGGGTGGGTATCAATGTCCATAACCCGGTGCCAGCAACCGGCATTGCCTGGAAAGACCTGACTGCATCTAACCAGAATGATGTGGCATCAACCCTGAAACATGTGGCAGCGGCTGTACTACTAGGTATGTGGAGGGGTGTTTTTTACAGAAATTATACAGATAGCAAAACTTTTATAGATGCTTATCAAAGTCTGCTGACCAATCTGAATATGCCTGTAGTTCTGGAAGGACAGACATTAAAAGTAGTCGGCGTTACGGAATCGGGACACTTAACTTTAAAGTTAACGTCACAGGATCTAGTATCAACCGATAGGCCAGTTGAGCAACTGGTCTACCTTAAGTCAGGCGAGCTATCCCTTGGGTACCCTCAGTCTGACCCTAAATAGCGCGATTGCACTATAGCGTCGGTTTTCTATCCAGGCAGCCTACGCGCTTAACTCTAAATTCCTTAACTACTAAATTAAATCGTCACTCGAATTATCTATTTATCCTCCTATGGCTGATTTCTGCCCCCTATCTACGGCATCTTCTAAACCTGAAAAATCCGATAACAGTTCCAACGAGGTTATTTATAAGTCCCGTCACCACGGGCAGCTATGGAAAAAAATTGGCTTTGTTGGTTCAGTTGCCGTGATGGGCGGACAGCCGGTCCTGGCTCAAATAGATGTGCCCGTGGGGGATGCCGTTGCTCCACCGATTGCTGCTGATACGGCTGTTGCGGTGGCGCCAGTTGCGCCAGAGATTTCCATTCCAGTGGCACCTCCGGTTGTTGTGTCACCCGAGGCTGCGGCTCCAGTGTTTTCCACGGCTGTTCCTGATGCCCCTGCCGTTGCCGCCCCGCCCGAGGTGGAGGCGATTACGTCCCAGGTGGAAGTTGTAATTCCCACCCCCGAGGCAGTCACGTCCGATGACGCTGGGGTGGCTTCGGATGGGGTAACTTCGGACGCGGATGTGACCCCTGAGGTGGATGTGGTTACGCCCGATGGCGACACCCTGGAGGCAGGTGAGCCTCAGGTGGAGGCCACGGCAGAGGCCACGACCCCCGGTGTGGAGATTGTGAAACCTAGCGATGTGGTGCCTGGCGAAATCCCAACGGTGGAAGACTTTGCGTCTGAATTTGGCGGTGTCTTTATTGATGCGACCGAGTATGGCGAAGGAGCCACCCTTAGCCCAGATGCGCCTGAGGTTTTTGTCTCTGAGCGCTCCACCGGGTGTGAGTATAAGGTCGACGCGGACAATATCGATGGCTGTGGTACCGCTGATGGGCAACCCACCGTTGTGGCCGGTGCCCCAAGAGCCGCTGCCCCCGGACCTTCAATAAATATTGGTCCCGTGAATATTAGTCGTTCGGGTGTACGTTTTTCGGGTGGTGCAACCACCGTCGCCGGGCGTGAGTATTTCAACACGGTGTCTATACCTCTAGTGGAGCTACAGGCGGG
>CALBPH010000266.1 GCA_937899365.1 uncultured Leptolyngbya sp. | reverse complement strand
GATAGCCCTCCATCATCAATGGAATGGCCATGGCCCCTTCCACGGTTTTCCACCACGCCGTCAAAATCCCAAAAAGCACCTGGGGGTCAAGCGCCGACTTAACCACATCCTGCCAAAACGGAGCCACCGCCTGAGACCAGTCCGCTGTTTTTAAGTCGGTCAGCGGTAGGGTGTGGGCCTGGGTTTCGTAGTCTGCCAGCGAAATCACATAGGGCAAATGGTAAAGCCGGTAGATTTGGGCCAGATGGTCCTGTTCTTGGGCGGTTAGGGGAGGATTGGCCGTACGATGACACCAGGTGGCCACAATCAGCCTGCCCCCCGGTTTAAGCACCCGGCAACACTCCCGCAGAAACTGTCCCTTATCGGGCATGTGTTCACCGCTTTCCAGCGACCAAACCAAATCAAAACTATCGTCCGCAAAGGGCATGGCCAAGGCATCGGCCACCTGAAACTGGACATGCTCCCCAAGGCCAGCCGTCTCAGCTCGAGCCGCGGCTCGGGCAGCCTGGACCGGGCTTAGGGTAATGCCTGTCGCCGTCGCTCGGTATTTACTGGCCAGGTAGAGGGTGCTGCCGCCAATGCCGCAGCCCACATCCAAAATGTTCTCAGGAGCTGTGTGGGAACCCGACAGAGACGCGGCCCCATAGCTCCAGTCCAAGATTTTCTCAATTAAAACCCGCTGGGCTTCCTGGGGGCTGGCCGTAGAGCTGTCAGGGCCATAATAGCCGTGGTGCATATGCACTCCCCACACCAGCTCCCACAGACGAGATGATTCGTCATAGAACAGTTGAATCCTCTCGGTGAATGGGCTGGGTGTAACCGTAGGAGATGTCATAGGCTAGAAAACCGGCAAAACGATGGGTACTGAAAAGAGTAAAACAGTTTTCTGTCCATCGCCCCGTTACTTAATCCGATGTTTATAAGCAGCCATATTGCCCCGTTGATCGGCCTGCAGATAAACCGACCAACAAAACCGACAGCCGCGATACTTCGTATCTAAATACTGAAACTGAATAAGACTAATTATTACGAACTGCTGTCTCTGCCGTTAGGGACCCACACACTTCAGAAAATCGCATTACCCTATCACCAGGGGCCATCACGATCCCCATTTCGCTCAATCCAGCATCTCCCATCTATGAAAATTGACCACATTCACTTTTTTGTCGAAGATGCTGCCTACCAGCGAAACTGGTTTGTCACCCGATTAGGCTGGACATTTGTTAAGCAAGCAACGCTGCCAGACCGCCATCTAGAGGTGCTGCGCTACCGAGACACCCTGTTTGTCTTATCATCGCCCCGCACCTCGACCAGCCCTGTCGCCCAATATCTATGCACCCATGGCCCCGGTGTCGCTGATGTGGCCATTGAGGTGGAGAATCTTGCCGTAATATTGCGCCGTCTTGAGCACCATCCCAATCCTAAACCTCAGGCCCCAGTCTATGGCTGCCGCCAAAACGAACTAAAAGCAGCGACAGCGACCGTTCTCTCTCAGCTTGCTAGCGCCAATAAGAATGCGGGCAATGCGGGCAATCCTCCCCAAACTTGGACCACCATCGCCGGGTGGGGTGGACTGCGCCACACGCTAATTGAGCGGCGGCCCCTAGCCACGTCCCCCCCTGAGGGTAGCGGTTCCCGTGGCCTAGACCATATTGTTCTCACCGTTCCCATGGGGGAATTGCAGGCGGCGGTCACGTTTTATCTGACCCTGTTTGAGCTACAAAAACAACAAAGTTTTAATATTCAAACCAAGCAATCTGGCCTAGGAAGCCAGGTGTTGTTTGCGCCTGCCAGTCAGCTTTATTTCAATATTAATCAGCCCACCTCGGCCAATTCACAGATTCAGACATTTCTCGATGCCAATCGCGGCGCTGGGATTCAACACATTGCCCTCCACAGCGAGCCAATTGTGCCCACCGTTACGGCCCTTCGCCAGCGGGGGGTACCGCTGCTATCGGTGCCCCTGACCTACTATAATCAGCTGCAACAGCGGCTGCAGGCTGACCGGGTAGATTCGGTATCACCTCAAGAATGGCAACAGATTGTTAAGCAACAGATATTAATTGACTGGCAACCCCAAAAAACAAGGGCGCTGCTGTTACAAATCTTCTCTCAGCCTATTTTTCAAGCACCCACTTTTTTTTTGAGTTTATTGAGCGTCGCCGGGCGGTTCAGGGCTTTGGTGAGGGCAACTTTTTGGCCCTTTACAAAGCCATTGAAGCAGAGATGCAAGGGCAGCGCATCCCCAGGGGAGACTTATCATGATCCAGCAAACACCCCACAGCGGCTACCACTGGGATGGCAAACGGCAGCCGTTTTTTGAAGGGTGGTATTACCGACTGACGCTGCCTCCGCACCAGGGCAATCAAACCATTGCCTTTATGTATTCATTGCAAGATCCGGGGGGCCGCACACCGGCCAGCGGTGGCGCAGTACAAATTTTAGGCCCCGATGAGGACTATTTTTGTCGTCCACTGCCAGACACATCACGATTTTGGGCCTGGCGACACAAGCTCGGTCACGGCCACAGCCGGCACGGTCCCATCACTGAATACTAACGCGCCACCGACACCTTACATCAGGGGCAGTTTTGGAACCCGTCTGCGGCTCGGACCGTTCGCTGGCATTACACCCTGGAGCCGATTTATAGTTGGGGACCCCCCAACCGGCCTCAGTCCACAGCAGGGTGGCTATCACAGTTTCAAATTTTTGAGCCCGGCTGGCAAATTCTCATGGCCCACGGTTGGGCAACAGGCTGGTTTGAACAGATAGACGCCTCTGGCAGCATCCGTCGGTTTGACTTTGAACAAGCCCCCGCCTACGCCGAAAAGAACTGGGGTGGGGCATTTCCCCAGCGATGGTTTTGGCTCCAGTGCAATGCCTTTGACCACACACCAGACCTGACGCTGACCTCGGGCGGTGGCATTCGGCAGATGCTGGGGCAAAGAGAATCGGTTGGGATGGTGGGGATTCACCACCGGGGGCGGTTCTATGAGTTTGTCCCCTGGAATGGGCAAGTCTCTTGGCAGGTGTCGCCCTGGGGCAGCTGGCATATTTGGGCGGAGCAACAAGACTATGTGGTGGAACTGGTGGGAAAAACAGAATCACCGGGAATACCCATCCGGGTCCCCACGGCCACCGGGTTAGAGTTTTTGTGTCGGGACACCACCCAAGGGGAGTTATCCGTAAGCCTTTGGCAGAAGCAAGGGCGTCAGCTGCTCTTCAGTGCCCAAAGTCAGCAGGCTGGGTTAGAAATAGGGGGTAACGGATGGAGCGAAACGTGGCACCATGGCACTTGGCCCACGCTTACCAAACACCTCAGCCCGACCAAGCTATAAAGCAGCCCCCAAGGTAGTAATGTCATTACAGGTCAAGATTGGGAATCTGGTTAATGACTGCCTGAAATTGGCCATTACTGAAATTGCCCCCAGGGGTAATGGGCAAATAAACAGCAGATGATTGACCCCTATGGTTTTTCTGGAACGCGGTAATGATGCAGATCGATTAGGGTCGCGCGGCTCTAATCGATGGGTGTCTGTTTTGCTGATTTTATTGGGGTTTGGCACCCTTAATCCTGGGGTGGTTGGGGCGCAGGCGGTGACACCGGCTTTGGATGGCACGGGTACGGTTGTCACCCAGGATGGGCAGCGCTTTGACATTGAGCAAGGTAGCCTATCGGCCAATGGAGAAAATTTATTCCACAGCTTTCAAGAGTTTCAGCCCAGTCATGGGGAAATTGTTAACTTTTTAGCGACTCCATCGATTGAGACTATTTTTGCCCGTATTACGGGCGGTGACCTAGCTGTCATTGATGGGCTGCTGCAAATCTCAGGCGGTCGGGCCGATCTGTTTCTATTAAACCCGGCGGGGGTAATCTTTGGCCCCAATGCCAGGTTAAATCTACCGGCGGCATTTACGGTCACCACCGCGGATGGTATTGGCTTTGAGGACGGTTGGCTAAGTGCCGTTGGCGACAATGACTATACGGCCCTGGTGGGGAGTCCAAATCGGGTTGCGTTTGCCCAGCCGCAGCCCGGTGTTGTGATCAATGAAGGGGAGCTAGCCCTGGAGCCAGGTCAATCGCTGATGTTGCTGGGCGGCACTGTCATCAATACGGGGGTGCTGTCAACTGCGGGAGGGCAGGTTACCGTTGCGGCCGTTCCGGGGGAACAGATTGTTCGGAGTAGTCAGGTGGGTCAGCTGCTAAATCTAGAGATTGTTGAGGGGCT
>CALBPH010000265.1 GCA_937899365.1 uncultured Leptolyngbya sp. | reverse complement strand
AGGCGGTGGCTCCGTTTTGGCAGGATGTGGATAAGTCGGCGCTAGACCCCCAGGTGCTATTGGGGAATATGACGGCGGGGTGGAAAACCGTGGAAGGGGCCATGGCCATTCCATTGATGATGGAGGGCTATCGCACGGGGTTGATTTGCTACGGGTTGTTGACGGGGGTTAAACAGTCCAGAGAGCGGCCCGAGGAGCAGCGGTAGAGACTATGGTGACAAGAGCGAATACTCGGCCTAATAATCGGCCTAACAATAAGACCCCTTTTTCTTGGGGGCGCTGGCTGCGAGCCCTGTGGGCGTTTTCTCGTCCCCATACCATTGTGGGGACTACCTTGAGCGTTGGGGCCTTGGGAGTAATGGCCCGGGTGCTTTCAGAGGCAGCACCAGAGGTAGGATCGGGGCGGGCGTCAGGGCTGCTTGTCCTGATCGGTGGCATGATGGCGGCGCTGATACCGAGCCTCTGTGCCAATGTGTACATCGTGGGTCTCAATCAGCTGACCGATATCGCCATTGACCGGATTAATAAACCCCAGCTACCCCTGGCCTCCGGGGCGTTTTCTGTGGCCATGGGCCGTTGGATTGTGGCGGTGTTGGGGGGCTTAGCCCTGGTGCTGGCAGCGGTGCAGGGGCCAATTTTATGGGGCACGGTGGCCCTGAGTATGGCCATTGGTACGGTGTATTCCTTACCGCCGCTGCGCTTAAAGCGATTTCCCTTTTGGGCGGCGCTGTGCATTTTTGGGGTACGGGGTTTGATTGTGAACCTGGGCTTTTTTGCCCATTTCCGCCAATGGTTAACCACTGGTGCTGCTACTTGGCGGACTATCCCACTAGAGGTGTGGGCGCTGACGGTGTTTGTGGTGGTGTTTGCGTTTGCGATCGCAATCTTCAAAGACATCCCCGACTTAGAAGGCGACCGCCGGTTTCAGGTCCGGACGCTGACGGTGCGTCTGGGGTCCAGGTTTGTATTTCAGCTATCGCTCTGGGTGCTCACCCTGGGCTATGGGCTACTGATTGGGCTAGCGCTGTTGGGGTTACTGCCATCGGTGCAGCCTGGTTTTTTGGTGACTACCCATGGCGGGCTGCTGTGGCTGCTGTGGTGGCAGAGTCGTTGGGTGAACCTACAGGAAAAATCCCAGGTGGGGCGCTTCTATCAATTTATTTGGCGACTGTTTTTTCTAGAGTATTTGCTGTTTCCCTTAGCCTGTGTGGTGGGTCAATAGGCTCCGCCAACTCTGATGGGATTCCTTGCAGAACTTCACATGATCTTTATCAGTCTGTATCTGTAAGCGTCTGGCCCGTGGCGTATTTGTAGCTGATGGTTTTGGAGAACTGATTTATGAATACCGTTATGCTGCTAGCGACTATTGAAATTTGCAACTTTTTGGGTTGCAGCTGGTTGGAAACTGCGATCGCATTTGTTCAAGAATGGGTATCTAAGGTTTCTGTTTAAGAGAGCAGTTTTGTTCGAGGTACAGTGTGGTAAATGACCCATGGGCTATCAGGTTCATGGGGCATTTTCTATGGGTATAGTGCATCTGTCAGGTTAGTTAGGACCATGAATATCCCTGAAAGCCTTAGATTGCAACAGCTAATCTAACGCGCAATCGACGTTGACGCAGCCTTGCCTTGGGAAATATGCATCCGTCAATTGCGAGACCTAATCAATAAATGGCCGAGGAGACTTTAGTCGTTTCCATAAAAAAGCGGCATAGGCCTGTCGTCTGCGTTCAATCGTTTTAGCTGATGCTCCCCCGGGCATCAACGGTTGGAGAAAGCAATCGGGAATTTGCGAAACAACAGACTGCAGGATGGGCTTTGATACCATTGCTGCCAGGTGTTTATCCCATCGCTCTAAATTTTTAGCCCTATCCCCAAAAATATGGTGGTGCATGGCATAGGCGCTACGGCGAGGAGATTCCTCCATCACAGCGGCCCAATTGTATTGAAACGGTAGGGCAGCCCCGTGGTCGATCACCCAACGTTGCTGTTGCGATCGCATCATATTGGGATTGTGCACAGTGCGATCAACATTCATCACAAGGGCATCTAACCAAAGCACCTTGCAAGCAAACTCCTCATCAATTGTCGCAATCTCATCAGCCCGAATATCGCGGGCTCCCTCTAGGTACTGAAACCCCAGGTTAATGCCATGGCTTGCCGCCAGCAGATCTACAAATTCATCTTCCTGGATATCGCTCTGGATGGTCGGCTCGATGGCAATCAAGACGCGACTGGGCACCCACAGCCCCAACGCCTCGGCCAGTCCAGCCACAATAATCTCCGCTACTAGGGCCGCTGTTCCTTGGGCCGCCCCCCGTAATTTTGTATGAAAATACCCCGCATCTGTTTTAACCACAACAGGACGTGAACTCCCATGGCGATCAGCCGAAATAACCCGGTGGGCTGCATAGGTGGGGATATCGGTAGGGATATCTGTGGATATACCTGTGGCTGTAATCATACTCAACCGGCCATCGTCTATTTACCGTAGCTGTAGCAAACGGATACTTTCAAGAATTAAAATCACCGCCCATACCAGAATACTCAGCCCAGCCGATGCCGCCGCAATATCCTTAACAATACGGATTTGCTCATTCCGCTGAGGTTCTACAAAATCGCACAGCACCTCAAGGGCGCTATTAAACAGTTCAGAAATCAGCATTAGCCCCATGGCCAGTAAGATCAAACTAAAATCCACCCATTGTCGAAAAAAGAATGAAACCCCCAAAACGGGTATGGACAAAATGACTTTGTAGGCAACGCTAATATCAGTCACAACGGCAATATATAGCCCCGACCGGATTACATTTAACTTCCGCAGCGGATGATAACCAGGGGTACGAAATTTGTTAGTCATGGGGCATGTCCAACTATCGGGTAACGTTACTGGCATGATAGTCAAGCCAGCTAACATTTACCGTAGCTACAGACGCTCTAAAATAACGCCTAATTGTCACACCCGCTCAGAGCAAACCCTGCCGAGAAATGACAGCCACCTCTGCTCTAACGAGCCCTACAACATGGTGTAAATCAATACAAAAATTCAACTTTTATCAAGAAAACCCACTAATTATCAGAGTTGTTTGAAATCTTCGCCATAGGTTCGATACACCTGAAATTAAGCCTGTTCACATAAGCCTGTTCCCCAACGAAGAATCTGGGCTTGTTATCTAGACTCTGTGTTGTATGTCCAACTTTAATACCCCCAAGACAAAAGCCTATAGCCCTGCACCAGACTATACCCGTCCACTATTACAACTCTCCTCATCGCAACACCAACGACTATTAGAACGGCTTACATTTCTCTACGGCAAAGCCGCCGCTACCCAACATTTACCTGAGCTAGAGCGACTGCTCAAGGTCCATGTTGCCCACAAACCCCAGGCAATGAAGGCCCAGAATGGGCACTTTAACCCTGCCGATAGATTTACCCAGCAAGATATTGCCCTAATTACCTATGGCGATATTTTGCTTAGCGATTTCGCCTCTCCCCTCGCCACCCTGGCCGACTTTCTAGAATCTACCTCCGGTCTCAGGGGCGTTTTTAATACGCTGCATATTTTGCCGTTTTTTCCCTACAGCTCCGATCGCGGGTTTTCCATTACCGACTTTAAGACGGTTGATCCAAAGCTGGGCTCCTGGCAAGATATTGAATCATTGAGTGAACGCTACCGGCTGATGTTTGACGGCGTGTTCAACCATGCATCCTCCCAGAGCATGCCTTTTCAAGAAATGCTCAATGGCAACCCCGATTATCAAGGGTTTGCCACCACCTATCGTTCTCCCGATGAGCTTACCCCTGAGCAAAGAGCCATCATTGTCCGACCGCGCACGTCCGATATTTTGACCCAGTACCAGTCAATTGAGGGCCCCATTTGGGTGTGGACCACGTTTTCTCCCGATCAGATCGACCTGAACTTTACCAATCCTCGGGTGCTATTGGAAGTGATCGACACGCTGCTGCTCTATGTTCGACGGTGAGCCGATATTATCCGTCTCGATGCCGTTACCTATTTATGGGAAGAGCCGGGGACACCCTGTGCCAACTTGGCCCAAACCCATGAGGTGATTAGGCTATTTAGGGATGTGCTAGATATTGCCGCCCCCCAAGTGGCGCTCACCACTGAAACCAATATTCCCCACGAAGAAAATATCACCTACTTTGGTAATGGGTATGACGAAGCTCAGATGGTGTATAACTTTGCCCTACCGCCGCTGGTGCTTGAT
>CALBPH010000264.1 GCA_937899365.1 uncultured Leptolyngbya sp. | reverse complement strand
GGGGCGCGGGCAAGGGTCAGGCAAGGTGATTGGCCTGCGCGCCGACATGGACGCGCTGCCGATCCACGAAGCTACGGGTTTGGACTATGCCTCGCGCACCGATAATGCCATGCACGCCTGCGGGCATGACGGTCATGTAACCATCGCCTTGGGGACAGCCCACTATCTGTCGCAACACCGCGATACCTTTGCAGGTACGGTAAAAATAATTTTTCAACCGGCGGAAGAGGGCCCCGGCGGTGCTAAACCCATGATTGAAGCCGGTGTGCTGAGCCAGCCCGACGTCAACGCCATCATTGGTCTTCACATTTGGAATAACCTACCACTGGGTACGGTGGGCGTGCGTAGCGGACCATTGATGGCCGCCACCGAATATTTTCGCTGCACCATTCAAGGGCGCGGTGGCCACGGCGCGTTGCCCCACCAGACAGTTGATTCAATTGTGATAGGAGCCCAGGTGGTTAACGCATTGCAAACCATCGTGGCCCGCAATATTAGCCCTGTCGAGTCAGCGGTGGTAACCGTCGGAGAGTTTCATGCAGGTACGGCCGTCAATGTAATCGCCAATAGCGCCCAACTCGGTGGCACCGTGCGCTACTTTAACCCAGAGTACAGAGACTTACTACCTGAGCGCATGGAAGCCATTATCGCTGGCGTGTGTCAGGCCCATGGCGCTAGCTATCAGTTCAACTATCAACGACTTTATCCCCCGGTCATTAATGACCCGACCATCACTGAGCTAATCAGATCTGTGGCTAGCTCAGTGATTGAAACCCCGGCTGGTGTGGTGCCTGAATGCCAGACCATGGGAGGCGAAGACATGTCGTTCTTTTTGCAAGAAAAACCTGGCTGTTATTTCTTTCTAGGCTCGGCTAACCCAAATCTAAATCTGGCCTATCCCCATCATCACCCTCGGTTTGATTTTGACGAAACCGTCTTAGCAACTGGGGTGGAAATGTTCGTACGATGTGTTGAACGATTTTGTCACGCAGAATAGCCCATAGTGAAGGATGGGCATGGCCCACCGTAAGCTCATGGCCATAGAACCAACGCGTTAATGAAAACAATAGATACGGTTCAAGCAGAACAGCAGGTAAAAGAAAATCGTCATTGGCGAGGAATCCTCGATCTCCATTTTGCCAAAGTCAACGGCAAAACGTTTCCTAGCAAGGCTTACAGCACATCTCCCCTACGTGTGCAGCGACCTTTTTATCCGGCGGCGGCTCCCCAAAACTGCCAGAGTGTCATTGTGCACACAGCCGGGGGCATGGTAGGAGGCGACCAGCTAGATATGGCCATCACAGCTGACAGCGATACCCAGGCCTTGATTACCACTGCCGCTGCCCATAAGGTATATCGCACTCAAGACGACTGGGCCCAGCAAACTATTGAGCTCACAGTTGGGGCGCGAGCCTATGTCGAGTGGCTACCCCAGGAACTGATTTTGTTTAATGGCGGTCGATTTCGGCAAACCGTGAGGGTAGACCTAGCACCGGGTGGGGTGTGGCTGGGGTGGGATATTACCCGCTTTGGTCGCAGTGCGAGGGGGGAGACCCTGACAGCTGGGCAGTGGCGATCGCAAACCGAAGTCTGGCAGCAAGGAACACCGTTATGGATTGACCGACAACAGCTCACCGGAGGCACTGAAGTACTCAGCAGCTATCACGGATTAGCCGGCTATCAGGTGGTGGGTACGTTTTTGCTGATAGGACATGACTTTGATTCGGAAAACCTAAGCAGCATCAGAAAGCGGCTCTATGGGCAGCCGCACACACCGGGTGATATTGGTCTGACTCAGTTAGAACAAGGACTGGTGGTCCGATACCGAGGTCCCTCTAGTCAGATGGCTCGGCAGAACTTTATTCGTATTTGGCAATATCTACGAACGGAAGTATTAGGCAGAAAAGCTTATTTACCAAGAGTTTGGGGGGTATAGGCCAGGTAGCCGCTAGGATTTTCCAAACAAAAGACGCACCTTTTTTCACATAACATTGACTGCCCAGACGTCCTGAGCATTTCTTGGTTTAATATCTCTGTTGTGGCCACTCCCCCTTAACTAGACCTATGCAACTGACTCCCCAAGAAAAAGATAAGTTACTTATTTTTACCGCTGCACTGGTGGCCGAACGCCGTAAGGATCGAGGAGTAAAGCTCAACCACCCAGAGGCCGTCGCCTACATTTCTGCCGCGATTTTGGAAGGGGCACGGGATGGTCGGACCGTGGCCGATCTGATGAGCTATGGCACCACACTGCTGGGTCGGGACGATGTGATGGATGGCATTGCCGAGATGATTCATGAAGTGCAAGTAGAGGCGACATTCCCGGATGGTACTAAGCTGGTTACCGTACACAATCCTATTGGTGGCTAGTGCGCTGCTGGAAAAACGTTGTCTGCAGCGTCTATAGAGCCTAATTCCTTCTAATTGCCTAGCAGTTTTTATGGTTGAGTCTGGTGAGTCTAGTGAATCTGTAAATAGCGGTGGTCTTGAGGACATAACCCTGGATCAAGACAGCCGTAGTGAGGTGCTTGGGGCAATTGCTGATGCCTTGGATCGCTATGCGTTTCCAGAGCTCGCTAGCAAAGCCCAGGCTGATATCCGTCAGCGGCTAAGGGACGGAGGCTATGGCGATATAGTCAGCGGGCATCAGTTTGCAGAAACCCTGCCTGCTCAATTGCAGACCCTGAGCGCAGATCTCAGTTTACGGGTATATTTCAGTCACACCCCACTGCCAGAGCTAAGTGCTGACACACATCCAACGGCTGAGGAGTTAGCCTATCAACAGCAGCAGAGTCAGCGTCGAAACTTTGATATTAATCGGGTGGAGCGGCTGGCAGGGAATCTAGGATTTTTGCAACTGTACGGCTTTGAACCACCTGAGTTTGCTGGAGATACCCTGGCAGCCGCCATGATCTGTGTGGCCCATACCCAAGGGCTGATTATTGATCTGCGCTATAACCGCGGGGGCTCCCCTAGCATGGTGGCATTGCTCTGTAGCTATTTGCTACCGCCCTACCCAGCGGTACACCTGAGCGATGTGAGCTGGCCAGCAGAGCAGCGTACTCAGCAAAGTTGGACGTTGCCCTATGTCAACGGACCACGCTATCTTGAGCGACCTGTTTATGTATTAATCGGTCCGGAAACGGCGACGGCGGCTGAGGAGTTTGCCTATACGCTCAAACAGCTCAAGCGAGCCACTCTGATTGGAGAGACAACGGCAGGGAAAGCAAACCCAGGGGCTGGACAGCGATTAAACGATCATTTTTGGATGTTTTTGCCAACGGGCCAGGTGATTAACTCGGTGACTGGTGACAACTGGGAAAGTAGCGGTGTGTTGCCAGACTTTAAGGTGCCGGTGGAGTTGGCACTGAAAGTAGCTCACTACATGGGTCTGACCGATTTGAGCAAACAGGCTCAGCCCATGGATCAGGAGTTAGGGGCAGCCTTGGAAACGGTGAAAAAGCAGCTGGATCAGATGCAGCAGGATTTAATTAGTCAACTTGGAGGATTGCGATAATGGCCAATAGCTCAGCTGACAATTCAACGATGATTCCTGGGGAACTGTTACCCGCAGAAGGCGACATTGAACTTAATGCCGGTCGAGCAACAGTCACATTGGCGGTGGCGAATAGTGGTGATCGTCCCATTCAGGTGGGCTCTCATTTTCATTTCTATGAGGTGAATGATGCCCTCCAGTTTGAACGGGACCAGGCTAAGGGGATGCGTCTGGATATTCCGGCAGGGACAGCGGTAAGATTTGAACCAGGGGATGAGCGTTCTGTAACGTTGGTTGCACTGGCTGGAGAGCGTCGAGTCTATGGCTTTAACCAGCGCATAGAGGGCAGTTTATAGGGCTGCTTAAAAAACCGGTCCTTTCTCAGGTGAAAACGCAACAAGACATTGATTATGTCTGATAGACGGTTCAACTGCTTGAATCAGGAAAGTATCTCCTGGATAGTGGTAGTTAGCTGTTAATTTGCTCTGTTTTGGAAACTAGAGCATGATTTATAGTGTTGATCACATTGGTCAGAACAAGTCACAGTCCCTAAAATTCCTAAGCCACAGCGCCAATGTGACGCGCAAACGTTCTAGTGCATCGGGACGTTTGCCATAGCTTCCCCATCGACAGCAGATAACCTAAATATATTCTGAGATTAATTGACCTTGACTATGTTACGACTACACCATTTTGCAGCGGTCGCTTGCCTACAAGGGGCTCTACTGTT
>CALBPH010000263.1 GCA_937899365.1 uncultured Leptolyngbya sp. | reverse complement strand
ATTCGTCATCCGGGTGGAGCCAAGGCCATCCCAATCACCCCTGAAGGAAAACTCGTGCGCGTACGACAATATCGTTTTGCCGTAAAAGGAAGATTGTTAGAATTTCCGGCAGGTACGATCGAGGCCGGGGAAGATGCATCTACAACTATTCAGCGAGAGATTGAAGAAGAGACTGGCTACAGCGCCAAAGAGTGGAAAAATCTTGGCAAGTTTCCATTAGCGCCCGGATATTCTGACGAGTATATTTTTGCATTTTTAGCCAGTGATCTAGAACCGTTGGAAACGCCACCAGAGCAAGACGACGACGAGGATATCGAAGTTGTTTTAATGGCACCGGAAGACTTTGAGAACGCGGTGATCAATGGTGATGGTGTGGATGCAAAATCCATTGCCGGATACTTTTTAGCCAAGCCGTTTTTGAATAATCTTTAGGTGCAATCAAAAGCTGAAATACTCTCAGTTTCTAAGACAAACGCAACATCAACAGCTGCCTGTTACGGACATTGACACAGGCATACCCACACTTGGCTTGACGATCAAACCCAACAGGGACGTTTATGAAATACGGAATCATCGCTACAGACTATGACGGGACCTTAGCCACCAATGGTGTCGTTACTGATGCCACCATTACCGCCATGGAACGTTACCGCGATGCCGGGGGTACATTAATCATGGTCACCGGGCGAGAACTCCCCGAATTACAAAAAACCTGTCCCCGGTTAGACCTGTTTGAAGGTGTGGTCGTTCTAGACGCCCAAGTCATTCTAAATAAGCGAGCGGTGATGGTTTTACCCACGGGAGGCAACAAAGCCAGTGGCCTAGCTGCCGCGTTAAAAACGTTAGATCTAGAGACCGTTAAAGTGGCAGGCATTGGCGATGCGGAAAATGATGTAGACCTGCTGCAACGTGCGGATGTGAGTGTAGCAGTGGCCAATGCCTTGCCTAGATTAAAAGCCATTGCAGATAAAGTAACCACACAGTCTCGAGGCGCGGGGGTACAAGAATTAATTGAGTTTATTTTGAGTGGCTTGCTCTAACAGCCATCAACTAATAAGACGCTTTGCCAGCTACCCTAATGAGGGCATAGCGAACCTACAGAAAAGTCTCTTTTTCTAATTAGACAACTAGAAAAAGAGACCAGCAAGTAAGAGATATTTCGTTGCTATTAATTGAGGTATAGCAAACGTCCTTTAGGATGCTTGCTCGTCCCATTGGCATGGCCGATTAACACTTTCAGGGACTCTGAATTGCCCTAACCAATGGGACTATGCTTTAACGCTAGACGTCTTGGTTATACTTCACACCGCGATAGGTGAGCTGTACCCGCTGGTGAGGATGACTAGGGGACTTAAATGCCTTGCGTTTAAGGGGAGCACCACGATAGGTGCCAATTTTTTCAGTATCAGTGACTTGAACGTTTTCGAAATGCGCTTCGTAGTTAGCGCCAAGAAATGAAAGTTTCATCTCGGTTCCTCCAAGTGTGTAGATGCGATGACAGAAACCCACGGCAATGGAGATGGTTGCTAAAGTTTCCTGTCGAAAACATCAAAACTGTGTAATTGAATACAGTTTATATTTTATACGGATGCACTGACAGCAAGTTAGCAAAGCTTAAAGTATGGTTTAAGCTTTGCTAACTTATTTGATGACTATTTGATGACGTGAATCACTGTGTTCTAAGGGCTTAATCTTTTTAGAACAATCTCTTTAGAACATAGGATATTCAATCTGATGTATATATCCATCCTCTCCTAAACAGAGCCCCCCGCACGGCTTCTCCGCAAGCGCTTAGTCAACGGCAGCCGCTAGCCCCAGACTATCGAGGATAAAGGTATATTCAAAGGCGGTTTCTTCAAGCCAGCCATACCGTCCAGATGCTCCACCATGGCCTGCATCCATATTAGTTTTGAGCAATAGTCGGTTCTGGTCGGTTTTGAGTTCTCGCAGTTTTGCCGTCCACTTGGCAGGCTCCCAGTACGATACTCGCGGATCGTTTAGCCCCCCGGTAATTAATAGATCTGGGTAGTCTTGGGCAGCAACATTGTCATAGGGTGAGTAAGACTTCATATAGTCGTAGAAGTCTTTTTCATTGGGGTTACCCCATTCGTCCCATTCCATCACTGATAGGGGTAGGTTAGGGTCCAAAATAGTTGTCAGGACATCAACAAAGGGAACGGCCGCCAAGGCTACTTTGAATAACTCAGGTCGCATGTTTAGCACAGCTCCCATGAGCAAGCCCCCTGCACTACCGCCATAGATTGCCAGTTTGTCAGCGCTGGTCCATTGATTTTTGATCAGATACTCAGCACAGGCAATAAAGTCAGTGAATGTATTCTTTTTGTGGAGAAACTTGCCGTCTTCATACCAGGGACGTCCCATTTCTCCACCGCCGCGAATGTGGGCAATGGCGTAGATCATGCCCCGATCTAACAGCGATAGGCGAATTGAGGAGAACGAAGCGGCGGACGGATATCCGTAGGAGCCATAGGCATAGAGCAACAGAGGCTGTTTGCCGTTGCGCTCTAACCCTTTTTTGTACACCAGCGAGATCGGTACCTGGGTGCCATCTGGGGCTGTCGCCATCAGCCATTCGCTCTCGTACTGACTGCGGTCATAACCGCCCAGCACAGGCGTCTCTTTTTTTAGCTCGCGTTCATGGGTGTCCATGTCATAGTCAAACACCGACGATGGCGTAATCAGGGATGTGTAGCTAAATCGGAGAATTTTGTTGTCAAATTCGGGCATGGCTCCAGCCCACACTGAGTAGGTGGGTTCTGGAAACTCTAAAACTGTTTCTTTAGCTGTGGAGAGTTTCTGAATGCGAATGGTGGGGAGGCCTCCCTGGCGCTCATAGATCACCAGGTGATCGCTAAAGACACTAATGCCGTTGAGCTGCACATCGGGTCGATGGGGAATGACGGTTGTCCAATTCTCTTTTGCTAAGGCCTTGACTGGTGTCACCATCAGCTTAGAGTTGATGGCGGCTTCGTTGGTGACGATATAAAACCGGTCAGCGTCTTGGTCATTGCCAGGATGATGGGAAAGGGAATACTCCACGCCGTGCTGCCGAGGACATACAACTTGAAAGTCTCCGTCTGGATGGTTGGCGTCGAGAATATGAACTTCGGAGGTGACTTTACTATCAACTGAGATCATTACATAGGCATCGCTACGGGTACCCCCCAAGGAGAGATAAAAGGCCTCATCGGTTTCTTCGTAGATCAGCTGGTCTGTCTCGGGAGCGTCTCCTAGACGATGTTTCCAGACCTGATACGGGCGATGGGCATCATCTAGGCGGGTATAAAACACGGTGCGGTTATCGTTGGCCCAGATCACTTCACTGATGTTTTCAATCTCTTCTGGATAGAGCGTGTTAGTGGTGAGATCTTTGAAGAGTAATGTGCAGCGCTCTGAGCCATCGGTATCGATGGCATAGGCTAACAGCTGATGGTTAGGGCTGGTTTCATAGTCACCCAGGGCAAAAAACTCATGGCCTTTGGCCAGCTCATTTTCATCAAGCAAAATCTCTTCAGCGGCGTCTAAACTGCCCTGCTTGCGGCATAGGATGCGGTAGGCTTTACCTTCTTCGGTGCGGCTGTAGTAGAAGTAATTGCCGTCTTTGGTGGGTACGGATAGGTCGGTTTCTTGAATGCGACCCAGCATTTCGTCGTACAAGTTTTTCTGAAAGCCCTTGGTACGTGCCGTCTGGGCCTGGGACTAGTCGTTTTCGGCCTTGAGATAGTCTAGGGTATCGTTGGAGTTGCGATCGCGCAGCCAATAATAGTCATCAATCCTAATATCCCCGTGTTTCTCAAGGGTTTTCGGCTGTTTTTTAGCGATGGGTGCTCCAGACTGACTCAAAACCATTCACTCCTTAGGGTGTCGTTTTTCTACCGTTGCTGATTTAGAGAATGAATCGATCGTTTAGATCGGCTGTTTAAAAGCCTATTGCAAATAAATTCATACCAGGGATTAGCAACGCCAACATTTATACTAATCAAACCCTGCCCACCATTCTCAGATTTCATGGCTGATCTCATCCTATTTTGGCATCGTCGCGACCTCCGCATCAGCGACAATCTTGGCCTGGCGGCGGCTCGGGAACGGAGCTCTAAGGTAGTGGGTGTATTTTGCCTGGACCCAAACATTCTTGACGCTGATGATGTGGCTCCAGCCAGGGTGACATAAAAGGTAGGGTGCCTTGCGGAGCTCAAAGCTAGTTACCAGCAGGCCGGTAGCGAGCTGCTCATTCTTACGGGTAAACCAGCGGTACAACTGCCCAAACTAGCTGACGCCTTAGGGGTCAAAGCCATTTACTGGAACCGCGATGTGGAACCCTATTCTCGGCAGCGCGATAATGCCGTGGCAGACGCCCTCAAAGAGAAGGGAGTCGAAATGCGGACCAAGACCTGGGATCAGCTGCTTCAGGCTCCAGGCACTGTGCTAACAGGGTCTGGCACTCCCTACACGGTTTACGGCCCCTTCTGGCGTAACTGGTATAAGCAGGTCAAGCTGGAACCCGTCTCAACGCTGTCTGACTTGGTCGGTCTGAGCCCGACTGAAAAATCTAAGGCTAGCGATGCCGGTGCGATTGAGCTACCAACGGCAAAGGATTTGGGCTTTGACTGGGGCCAACCGCTGCCGGTAGAACCGGGTGAAGCCGCGGCTAAAGAGTTATTAACCAAGTTTTGCCAAGACGACCGCGCCATTACGGAATACGACGAACAACGCAACTTTCCATATGTGGCTGGGACGTCTCGACTCAGCGCCGCCCTTAAATTTGGCGCAATTGGTAT
>CALBPH010000262.1 GCA_937899365.1 uncultured Leptolyngbya sp. | reverse complement strand
GTGAATGTCGCGATGGACCATGGCGGCTGTTCCCATGGCCACCGTAGGGTCACGGCCCACTAACCATAGCTGACTGTCGGGATAGCGCTGTTTCAGCGTAGGATAAATCTCGTTGATCAAAATTAGGGCCGCCTCTTCGTTGGGTTGGTAAGAAAACTTACCCAAAAATAGAAGCTGGTGCGGACCCTGGGGGAGATTGGGCTGACCGGCTGTCTGGTAAAAATTGGCCTGCACCCCATTGGGAATCACCTTAACCCTGTGGCTAGGGCCGTAAAGCTGATGAATTTGAGCAGCATCCACAGCACTGCATACCCAAGTTTGGTCGGCCCGCTGCACAAAGCTCTTTTCAATATGGCGAATTTGGCGTAACGTCTGGCGCTGGAGACGATAGTCTTCTTTGTTGCCTTCTATGTTGTGGTTATCTAAAACAACGGCGCAGGTGTGATTTTTAACAACCTGCAGATAGGGGTATAGCCACAGTTCTTCAAATACAACTACGGTGGGTTGAAATGTTTTAATCAGCTGACGCAGGGCCTTGGCCGCATTAGCGGTATAGAGCCAGTCAGCATAGGTGTAGCCGTCAGGGCGAAGAAATCCGAGACGATTTTTTACCTTTTCTGTCCAGGGGCGATCGGGGCTGGCGATATCGTAATGGGCAAGTTCAAACCCTTGGGGGACCAATTCTTGAGAGGCTAAATCAGGGCCCTTATAGATAGAAAAAATAGCCACCTCTCCCTGGCGTTTGAGCAGGTTGAGGGTTTGCCAGTTTCGTAACGCAACGCCGCCCGTTGGGGGATAGGGGGGAACTTGAACAATAACCAGACTGCGACAGGGGCCCATGCGTAAACCGAAAAATACGTTGGCTTAGATATCCTCAAGGTAATGGGCATAGGGAGTCTTGGCAAAAAACTCGGTGAGTTCCTGATGATTTGCGATCGCATCTTGCCACCGCCCCGAGGACTGTTTACGATAGGCGCTTGCCACCGGGGACGCAGATACTCCCAAAAAGCTACAGATTTGATCCACAGTGGGCTGATGTTGCGAGCTGTGTTGGATGTTGTCCTCATAGGTTAACGACAATACGTCCAACCCCTGCAGCAGCTCTCGCTCATAGGTTGCCAACTGTTCGCTACGCTGCATCCAATCCAGCATACTTTCTGGCTTTACCGTAATTACCCTAGGTTTGGCCGGAGCATCGGTCTTTTTTTGATAGTACCCAGAAACCCGTGCCTTGATGTTGGAAAGGGCATGGTAAAAAAGATTACGCCGTTGGAGATGAATAATTTTAAAGCCGCTCTTGTCTAGCCGTTGTAAAAACCGTCGCCGCCGCAGGATGGGCTGGACATCTCGGTGGTGTTAGCTCATGATGTTGCAGCCATAGGCGGCCGTTGACGCATTGGCACAACAGCGCTGCAATTATAGCTTGGGCAGTAGGACCGGACGACTTAAGATCTCTCCATCACACTGGATTGACTTAACGCTATCCAAAAGGCTAACCAATGCCGTAGTCCCCGAACGACCGCGACCAAAGAGGACAAACCGTACCGGTGTAAGGTCAGGACGATGCAACAGATAGCGGGCAGTCTGTCTGATTTTTAAATGGGGATTTTTTATAGGGAGTGCTTTAATCATCAGGTTTCTATTGTGGTTACAGCGCCAATATCCTGGGCTCGCCGAGACGAGGGTCCCAACAGTCTTGTACGCCATACCATCAGCTTTCGATCTAGCTTCCAGCGCAGCTTTGCCATCGTTAACAGCCCCATGGCCTGGGGTGATAGCGGTGGGTAAGGTCTATCGGCATATCCGTATCGCTGTTGTAGCTTATTTGTCAGACTGTTCACAATTGCGGCATGGACAGGCCACAGCTGCTGTTTCCATCGATCAATGGCACTGGTTTCCAGGGGCTGTAGCGCCTGGTTTAGGTGGGAGAAGGCCCATCCATCTCGGTTTACGATCGGCATATTTTGGGTGGAGCGCTGGGCTAACAATCCCTTGGGATAGTCTTCATTCAGAAATTGAAAAACCTCCTCCAACGTACGATCTGGCTGTTGCACTAGGTCTTCATAACGCACCAGCTTGACCCGTGGATCAGCTTGCCAAGTTTGTTCATAGAGTTGGGTGCTTTGGTACCACTGTTCAGCATGAACGTGGACATAGCGACTGGCCCAGGTCATGTTTAACAGCGATGCGGTCACCGCCCTGGGATCTCGCAACATCCACAGCACTTGGGCTTGGGGAAACCACTCTAACAACTGGGTTAAATGTTGATAGTGGAGCGGCGTCTTTTCTCCCCATCGGGGTTTATGACAACGCTCAGCATAGGTTTCTAACCAGCCGGCAAAAATGGTTGCATGGCTGGGAGACCCCTTAGCCAAAATGGTAGCCAGGGTTTTATCGGGCGCAATATCAAAGTAAGAGAATCGCTTACTTTGACTCAACGCTTGCCAAAACTGCTGAAAGTCCTGGGTTTCGGCTAACTTTAAATGGCGATAGGTGGGGACCCAATAGGTTAAAAAGTGACTTTCAGGAGAGACCGCAATGCGGGGATGGGCCGAGAGGATTGTGGTCAACAATGTGGTTCCCGAACGGGGCATACCTACGATAAAAATTGGATTCTCGCCTGAATTGATCCCTGAATTGGTCATACGTATGGGTTTGTTGCAGCTAAACGAACACGTGTGTTGGCTAGTCAGCGGATAGCACAGGAAGATGGCGGGGTCTAGCCTTTGACCCCTAACACTATTCGTTGCAACGCCAGATCCACAGGATGCATTTGAGTCAGATACTCCTGCACTCCGCACCTGAGCCCCTGGCGGACAGTGACAGGATCTTGTAGCACAGCATTAACTCGCTCTAAGGCCTGCTGAGGGGTAAAGTCCGCCAGGGCAATGCTCCATTTAGACTGTTGGATCTCAGCCATAAAGCCCTGCACCTTGGGGGCATATTCAATGGCGATCACAGGTACGCCAAGCCCCGCCGCCAGAATAACAGCGTGCAAACGAGTCCCCACCATCACATCTAACCGACTTAAACAATCGCTCAATTTATCTAGGGATAGGAGACT
Source organism: uncultured Leptolyngbya sp. (assembly GCA_937899365.1). Lineage (GTDB taxonomy): Bacteria > Cyanobacteriota > Cyanobacteriia > Phormidesmidales > Phormidesmidaceae > Leptothoe. The sequence continues at coordinate 1,747 of CALBPH010000262.1, read as the reverse complement.
GTGCACCGGGGTTAACCGCTCTGGATAGCGGCTTAATCTCACCACTTGGGCAATGGCGGTTTCGTCATCCACCGGAGGGGTGTACCGTCGCCGAAAGTCAGGGGGATAGGCTTGAAACGGGATCAGATCAATGGTGGCATTGTGGGTCTCGATCAGCTGATCTGCCATGGTGGCAAGGTGCTGGTAAAACGCCGTATCGCTTTGCCCGCTGCTGCGCCCGGCCACTGCCCGCACAGAAATACCGATATGGGGACTGCCGCTTTTGGACCGATTGTCTAGGGGTGAAACAGCCTCCAGCGCTAAGTCGCCCATCACATGAACAGCCTGGGTCACCCCCAGGTCCACTAGCCGTCTGCGACTGGTGCGATCGCGAACCGCAATCATATCTACCCGATTGAGCGCTGCCCTAATCCGTGTTTTAGTTTCAGGTCGCCACAGCTTACCGACGCTAATGCCCAAAACTAGGGTGCGTTTCCGGGCTGCGATCGCACGTTCCAACGGCAGCAGCCACTCGCTGGCCACATCCCGGTCCGGGGCATCCCGCAGTAAGTCGCCGCCACCGAGAATGAAATAGGGGTGGGTTGCGATCGCAGCCCAATGGCGCGCCCATTGGGCTAGCTGAGCCCGACGTCTAGGGGCATAGCGATTATCCAACACCCTCACACCGTGGCGTGCCCGCGTATCCTCGGGGTCCTTAGAATAAACCGTCAATGGAAAATCACAGCCACACCGCTGTAACCAACGACGTAACCCCCTCAGCATGGCCTCGTCACCCAGATTGTGATAGCCATAAAAGCCACAGACTAAAATCCTATTGCCCCACGCCATTATTCAGACCCATCGATTTTGTCCATCTGCCCATTGCCCCGCCAAAATTAGCCCATAAAAAAGGTGGGCTAAAAATTCTAGCCCACCTTAACATCGCCCATATCAAATCAGCTCAGAGACCGACCGGTCTGACCAACTATGGGATGGTCACCGTAAAGCGGAAGGCCCCCACCTGACTTGCCTCAACATTCAGACCAAGGTTAGGACCGCCAGCAATCACACCACCACCAGCGCCCACACCCAGACCACCGGTTGGCGTGCCCGAGGGGAACGTACCTGGGAAAGAAGGACAAGACTCCACCAGTGCAGCCAACGGTGCCTGGGGGAATAGCAGCGGACTGCCCGCAGCAAAAGTGAGATTTGTACCCAAGGCAGAAAGAGCGACAGGCGACGCCAACTCTAGGCTACCGGGCTGCAGAACGCTGGGAACCTGAAGTTCATCACAGATTGCAACGTTGGCCGCCTGGGCCACACCGCCATTAAAGAAGTAGATTGTGTACTCCACCACATCCCCAGACTGTAATGGGGTATCCACATCAAAGACGCCCAGGGGCAAACTGTTCCCCGAGAGACTGGCCAGGGTATCGTCATCGGTGGTGCCCGGCTGGTTAGTGAAGTCATTGAGACCCGCTATGGGCAAATCACTACCGCCTCTGATAACGCGCGTAATCCGCTTGACCACCTGCAAATCAGCCCCCAGGAAGGCCGGCGTAGCAATATTCTCATCCGGCTCATTGGCTTCCAAGTTCCCATTCGGGTCACTGGCAACGGGGTCAGGCGTGGTGGGATTATCTGGGAACGGATTGATGTCATTGGATATGTCATCCGTCAGTTCTCCCGATATCACACCGATACCGGTGGTGGAGGTTAGGTTGTCAAAGGGTCCGGGTAGCTGGGTCGACACGGTGCTACCGGCCGT
>CALBPH010000261.1 GCA_937899365.1 uncultured Leptolyngbya sp. | reverse complement strand
GGCGTCAAAGGTAAATTCTGATATAAGGGTCCACTTGGCCATGGGTGCACAAAACAAATAAGCGGATATCCATCATAGGCTACTGGCTTAGGGGAATAACCCAGGGGGCAAAACCGAATTTCATCCTAGAAATTTGCGATGGTCTTATAAGATCTTTCTAATCTCTCCCCCATCACCCAGTTTCTCCCAAACCCATTCATGACTAAAAAGCGTATTCTTTCAGGCATTCAAACCACTGGCAACTTGCATTTGGGGAACTATCTGGGGGCAATTCGTAACTGGGTCGGGTTGCAGGATGACTATGATTGCTTTTTGTTTCTAGCAGACCTCCACGCCATTACGGTGCCCCACGATCCAAAGCTGTTGGCGGAGAATACTTACAAGGTAGCGGCGGCTTACCTGGCCTGTGGCATCGATCCAGAACGCTCTACCATTTTTGTGCAGTCCCACATTAGTGCCCACAGCGAACTGGCCTGGCTGTTTAACTGCATTACCCCCCTCAACTGGCTAGAGCGGATGATTCAGTTTAAAGAGAAGGCTGTGAAGCAAGGGGAAAACGTCAGCGTGGGTCTGTTGGACTATCCGGTGCTACAGTCGGCGGATATTTTGCTCTATGAGCCTGACCTGGTGCCCGTGGGGGAAGACCAAAAGCAGCACATTGAGCTAACCCGCGATATTGCGGTACGTCTCAACCATCAGTTTGGTAAGAAAAAGGAGCCGGTGCTGAAGGTGCCAGACGCCCTGATTCGTGCTGATGGGGCTCGGGTGATGAGTCTGACCGATGGGACTAAAAAAATGTCAAAGTCAGACCCGTCTGAGCTGAGCCGGATTGAGATTGGCGACACGCCTGAGCTGATCAAAAAGAAAATTAAAAAGTGTAAAACTGACCCCATGCGCGGTTTAGAGTTTGGCAACCCCGAGCGCCCCGAGTGTAATAACCTGCTGACGCTGTATATGCTGCTGTCGGTCAAAGAGAAAGAGGCGGTGACGGCGGAAGGGGCAGATATGGGCTGGGGGCAGTTTAAGCCACTGCTAACTGAGACGGCCATTGCGGCACTACAGCCAATTCAGGAAAACTACCAGGCCCTAATGGACGATCGGGGCTATTTAGAATCGGTATTGAAGCAGGGAAATGAGAAGGCCAAGGTGATTGCCAATGGCACCTTGGCAAAAGTAAAGGATGCCCTGGGATATGCCAGACCGCTGTAGCTCGGTCCCACCGTCTCGTACCATGGACTCATATGGCTATCTACGATGACTCCCTATGTTGAAGGGGCATGACCTTTTTAACGCTCAAGTTTTAAATATTTTTTTCGATGACGATTTCTAACGGCTCCTATTCGGTTCCTTCACGGTTAAGGTCTGCGATCGCAACCCACCAATTCACCATCACCGCTGAGGTCATGCCCCCCAAGGGCGGTGACCCCAGCCACATGGTTAACATGGCCCAGCTGCTGCGGGGACGGGTGCATGGCGTCAACATTACCGACGGTAGCCGAGCCGTACTGCGGATGTCGTCCCTGGCCTCTGCGGTGCTGCTCAAGCAAGCGGGCGTTGAACCGATTTGTCAGATGGCCTGTCGCGATCGCAACCGCATTGCCCTCCAGGCTGACCTCATGGGAGCCCACGCCCTGGGCATTCGCAATGTCCTGGCACTTACTGGCGACCCCGTAAAAGCCGGTGACTATCCCAAGGCCCGAGGTGTTTTTGACCTAGAATCAGTGCGATTGCTGCGCACCATTGATCTCTTAAACCAGGGCATCGACCTCAACGATAAAAAGCTGCCCGACGGTCCCCTAGATATCTTTGTCGGAGCCGCCGTCGATCCCCAGTGCACCAGCTGGTCTGGTTTACAAAAGCGGTTTGAGCGCAAGGTCGAAGCCGGGGCCCAGTTTTTCCAAAGCCAGCTCATTTCTGATTTTGACCGACTCGAAAAATTTATCACCCAAATAGCCGCTCCGGCCCAAAAGCCCATACTCGCTGGCATATTTTTGCTCAAATCAGCCAAAAACGCCGCCTTCCTTAACCGCAACGTGCCCGGAGTCCACATCCCAGAGGACATCATCAACCGTCTGGCCGCCGCTGAGGATCCCCTCAAGGAAGGTATCGCCATTGCCGCCGAGCAGATCAAACTGGCCCAAACCCTCTGTCAGGGAGTGCATATCATGGCAATCCGCCGTGAGGACCTGATTCCAGAGATTCTAGATCGAGCTGGTATTGAACCCGTTTACAGTGTCCCCACCGCAGGTACCCAGCCCGCTGGTCAATGGGCTGTGGTTTAGACAGATTTCTCCCTGGGATATGTCTGACCAGAACATTGTTGACTGTATCTATCGACTATTAATCCTCACTATTACAACCGCATATTTCGTGCAATAACTTAACGTTTCTAAACGATAATTTTTAATTGTAACGGTGAATAATGTTGCCAAGTCCAAAATGAAAATCGCATCATAAAAAGGTTGGTTATATTTTTTGACAGGAGAACAACAACCAATTGTTCTCACACCTTTTTTGAGTTTGTTCAAGATAAGTCTTGTCTGGCAAGATTCTCATGATAGAAAGAGATAGACCTATGTACCCAGGAGAATTTATTAAAAATGTCTATATGAAGCCTTTTAATATTAGCCCTACTCAGTTGGCTGAGAGCCTGAATGTGGATCGCACTAAGGTATCTCAGCTTTTAATTGGAGATGCCTCCGTATTTCCTGAAATGGCTGTACGTTTATCAGCTGTACTAGGCGGTAGTTCTTATTTCTGGCTCAGTATGCAGTCGCAGTATTCTTTATGGCAGGCTGAGCAACATGTCGACCTATCCAAACTGAAGCAGATAGTATTTACTTCGTAGACAGAAGCATTCCATTCAGATGATTTCGTTCTACTCAATAGACTAGCAACTGGTTGGGGTTGAGTTCTAATGCTAAAGAGATGCCGTAGCTTAAACCATCCATAAACGCTGTCAGTACTTCCAGGGTGGCAGCATCTTGAAAATGTTCAGGTTTTGTTTCTGGATGAGGATAATAAATCAGTCCCTCTGAACGTTGACCATCTAGAATTACCCGACAATCAAAAAATGAAAAATCCTCCGGTGGCGCGTCATCTGCCCACTTTACTTGCCTGAAGGTATGTTTGGATTGTTTCACAATGTAGCTATAGGGATGAATCGACACATTAATTGTCCCAGGAAAATACGAGTCTAGCACCAGACCCTGGGCCGCAAACGCAGCCTGCTGCATACGGATGGTTCCCCCTGGAAAGCGAGGATTTCCCCCTTGCCCCGAGGCCACACCATGCCCTCGAACCACCGTGCCTGCCACCTTAACCCAATCCGTCATCGCCCTATGCTCCTTCTTTAGCCTCGCATAAAGATTTTACGGGTATTCTGAAATTGGAAAAAATGGACTTGCAGGCCCAACCCAACTGCAAGTCCATCCCTGAGTCAGGTTGTTGTGTCTAAATCGATGAAACAGATTTTCCAGATCTTTGAATACTCTCTGTCTGGGAATGTCAGGGCTAGATTTTCCAGACATTTTCTGTAACGACAGACGAGAACTTGTCACCTAACGTTTTCATCAAAGTCACCTAGGCACTAATGTTGATCGTTACGAGACAATGGCATTTGAAACCACTATTCCCACCGTTCATAACGGTTCATTTTTTGGTCTTGCCCATGCGGTTACTGATGCGACCATTATATTTTTATCGGTTCCTTGGGATGCCACCACATCCTATGGTGGAGGTGCATCCCTGGGCCCCGAAGCTATTCTACAGGCATCCTACCAGCTAGATTGGTATGACAATGATGTGCCCAATGCTTGGGAAATTGGCCATGGTACGCTACCGATTAATCCTGACATTCTGTCTCTTAATCGTGATACGAGAGAGGCTGCTCAGAAAGTTATTCGGTATCTGGAAAATGGGGGAAAGCATTTTGCTAATACACCTGATAGATTAGCAAGTAGCATCCGACATCACGTTACCCAAGTTAACCGAGCCTCCCAACACCTCAACAACTGGGTATACCAACAAACTAAATCACTGCTCGCCCAACAAAAACTCATTGGTCTTGTGGGTGGCGACCATAGCTGGCCCCATGGCTATCTGCAAGCCCTAGCCGAAACGACAGATTCCTTTGGTATTTTGCAAATCGATGCCCATGCAGATCTGATTGCAGCCTACGAGGGGTTTGTCCACTCCCACGCCTCAATCATGTACAACACATTGCAGCTTCCCCAGGTGAGTCATCTGGTGCAGGTGGGCATCCGTGCCGTGGGAGATGATGAGATGTATCGAGCTACCCAGGATAGTCGCATAACCATGTTTCCCGACTGGCAGCTCAAGGCCTCAGCCTATGAGGGTATCACCTGGGCTAGCCAGTGCGCCAAGATTATCAATCAGCTGCCCAATCAGGTTTACATTAGCTTTGATATAGATGGTCTCAGCCCGATGTTTTGTC
>CALBPH010000260.1 GCA_937899365.1 uncultured Leptolyngbya sp. | reverse complement strand
GGAGGTCTGCACCAAAATTTTTGACCGCAGATTTACCACTAAAACCGTCGGTAAGGGGACAGGATTAGGACTTGCGATCGCACATCAGGTCATTACAGAAAAACATGGCGGCAGCGTGGATGTGCAGTCGGCCGTCGGAGAAGGAACCGAGTTTTTAATCTTGTTACCGGTCAAATAAACTCGGCGGCTGCCGGTGCTGATTTTGGGTAAGCAAAAACCCCTCTAACAACAACGCCTAAGCAGACAACAGTGTGTTAGAGAGGTTTAGTGGCTACTACAAGCGTGGGCCTAACGGGCCATTGCCCGCATCATCGCCGGATTCCCCGCATTACCATCAATCGCCACCAGACGACCGTTGGCATCCAGGTGCCGCACAATCTTATAGATATCCTCCACCGCATCAGGACGACCCACCTTGTCGGCCAGCTCCAGCAGCGTCAGAGAACCACCGGTTTTACCCAGGGTATCCACCACCATATTCTGCAAATTGAGAATGCTGGCAGCTGCTTTTTTACCCGCTTCCACCCCCGGCTGGTGATAGGCATTGATATTTACCACAGCCGCATATAAGCTCACCGCCCGCTCATACAGCGCGATCAGCGACCCCACAATCGTGGGCGTCACCTCAGGAATAGTGATGGTAATGGACTGACGGTTATTCTCAAACAGGGCCTTGCGAGTACCCTGCAAAAAGCCCGAGAGATAGTCACCCGAGGTCACCCCAGGGTCAATCTCAGTGGAGGAACCTTCACGATCCTTAAGCACCTCAATCAGCGTTACGAAAAAGTTATTCACCCCTTCCCGCAGCTGTTGCACATAGGCATGTTGGTCGGTCGAGCCCTTGTTGCCATAGACCGCAATGCCCTGAAACACCCGGTTGCCATCCAGGTCGGTCTCTTTACCCAACGATTCCATAATCAGCTGCTGTAGATAGCGGCTAAACAGCAGCAGACTGTCCTTATAGGGCAAAATCACCATGTCTTTTTCGCCCTTACCATTGCCCGCGTGGTACCAGGCCAGGGCCATCAACGCCGCCGGATTATTTTTAAGATCCGGCACCCGAGTGGCCGCATCCATTTGCTTGGCCCCGGCCAAAATAGCCCGAATATCAATCCCCTGAAGCGCCGCCGGCAAAAGACCCACCGACGATAGCTCCGAAGTACGACCGCCCACCCAGTCCTGCATGGGGAACATCGCCAGCCAACCGTCAGCCTTAGCCACCTTATCCAGCTTGCTATCAGGACCGGTGGTAGCCACGGCATACTTCGAAAAGTCTAGACCGCGCTTTTCATAGGCGGCTTTAACCTCCAACATGCCGTTGCGGGTTTCCGGGGTGCCCCCAGACTTAGAAATCACCAGCACCAGCGTGGTTTTTAAGCGATCCCCAAGCTTGGCCAGAATTTTATCCACCCCAGCTGGGTCCGTAGTAGCAGTGAAGTTGATGGTCAGCGGCGGTTGTGCGGGGCCGGTAGCCGCGGC
>CALBPH010000259.1 GCA_937899365.1 uncultured Leptolyngbya sp. | reverse complement strand
GCCCTTTTTATCCATTGTCAATCGTCTAACCCACAAGCCCGATAAGGCCCAAACCATTGACCTGTGTATGAAACTGGTGACTGAGCTTGTGGCGTTCTGTAAAATCAACGGTATTCCCGGCGACAGTGTCGGAGATTTTGTTAAGGCCCTGGGGGACTACGGCGGTGAGTCTTTGATCCGCATGGCTGGCCTCGTGTGTTTCGATGGTTTGGTTCCCCTCGGCCCAAATTTCATCAAGCAGACGGAAACTGTCTTAGGCAATCTCACCCCTAAAGATTTGAACAGCAATCCGGCATTCAAAGCGATTAAGGATGCCGTACCAGGCGGCAAACCGGACGATCAGCTCACCTTTATCGGAGCCAGTTTTGAGTCGGTCAAAGGTTGGATGGGTGACTTTGTAGACTCTAAGGGCATTACGCCCCAGAGCGTGGTCTCCAACATCAGAACATTTGTGGATGTGGCTGACGACAAGATGGATTACTTCGGAGCTTTCTTGGATATTTCTACCAATTATTATGAGCATACGGGGGTACAAACCCTCACCCGGCGGCTGATTGAACGAGCCGTTGCTGAAATCTAGACCTGCTGCAATTTATGGCAATTGTTAAAAACGTTCTGGGTAACAACCTGGAGATATGCTGCACTAGCCCGATGACGGGGTTTTACCGCGATGGCACCTGCAATACGGGCCCCAATGATCGGGGGTCCCATGTGGTGTGTGCTGAGGTTACAGATGAGTTTTTGGCCTACACCAAGGCCCAGGGTAATGACCTCAGCACCCCCATGCCCATGTATCAGTTTCCCGGTCTTAAACCGGGCGATCGCTGGTGTTTGTGTGCCACTCGCTGGAAGGAAGCCCATGAGGCGGGTGTGGCGCCTAAGGTAGTGCTTGCCTCTACCCATGAAGCGGCCCTAGGTACGGTCCCGCTCGACATCCTTCAGCAGTATGCGACCGAATAGCTCACTACCCGCCGCTAACCGGTGGAATAAACACCACTTCATCACCGTCATTGAGCGGCGTATTGGCATCAACAAACCGTAGGTTAACGCCAAAGCGTGTTAGATCTTGCCACTGCTTGAGGTCGGGGTATTGGGTGCAGATGCGATCGCACAGCTGATTCACCGTTGTCCCCTCTGGCAGGGTCATCGTCACATCAGGACGTCCCAAGGCATCCTGGTATGCAGCAAATAACTTCAAAGTAATCGATATCATCGTCGCCGCTCTTGTATTCCATATGTCCTAAAGACATACTAAACACCCACGGCATTAGCTAGGGTATCCAACAGCATTTGCTCACGGTAAGGTTTCGAGAAGTAAGCGTTGGCCCCCAGCTTCATCGCTAGCTGCCGGTGCTTATCTCCAGTCCGAGACGTCAGCATCGTAATGGGAATCTGGGAACAGCGATCATGGGAGCGTAGTTTTGCCAAGAAGCCATACCCATCTAGACGTGGCATTTCAATGTCGCAAACAATCGCATTGATGCTCAACCCAGCGTCCAGTTTCTCCAAAGCATCGAGACCATCCTTGGCCTGAGTTACCCGATATCCCTGCTTTTCTAGGGTAAGGGCCAAGAGTCGTCGCACATTCACCGAATCGTCCACCACCAAAATTGTCGGCTGCTGCTGCCCAAGATTAGATGAGCTGGGCTGTAGATCGCTGAGCTTACCACTCAGTAAAGGATTGCCATACAGAACCGACGCTTCCCTGATATTAGCCCCCTCGCAGCTCAACACCCAGCGAATAAATTCCGGCGCATTCAGCAGGGGCACCACCTGGCCATCACCAAAGATTGTGCAGTTGTTAAAACCAGTCGGCATCAGGACATTGCCTTCAACACGCCGCAGCGCCACCTCCTGCTCACCCCAAGATCGATCAATCTGTAAGCCAAACGACTGTTCGTTATATTTGAATATCAGAACCGTCGGCACCGCCACGTTAGGACTCATCTCCAAACTTTCAATGTGACGGGCACAGTTAAAGGCCAACCATTTACCCATACGAATCAACCTAACCGGCTGACCGTTTTGGGTAAACATTTCGCGACCACCGTCTTCGTAAATGGCGTCATCGTTAAGCACCATAATTTCCTGCAGGTTATCCGTCGGAATAGCCATGGGCAGGCGATTACTCTCGGCCAACAACACCCGGGTTACAGACAGCGTATAGGGGACTGAAATGGTAAATGTGGACCCTTGGCCAGACTGGGTAGCTACGCTAACGTCGCCGCGGATCTCTTCTAAGTTATTGCGTACCACATCCATGCCCACCCCACGCCCAGAGAGCGTGGTCACCTGGCTAGCCGTGCTAAAACCAGGTTCAAAAATGAGTGAGAGTAGGTCAGTTTCGCTAGCGGTGGCCAGCAACGATTCATCCAGTCCCATTTCCTGCGCCCGGGCACGAATTTTTTCTAACGGGATGCCTCGACCGTCATCGCGAATGGTGATAATCGTACGACTGCTGCGCTGTTGGGCATTGATGGTAATGGTGCCCTGTTCCGGTTTACCGGCCGCTCGACGGTCTTCCGGTTTCTCAATGCCATGGTCAAAGGCATTGCGCAAAATGTGCATCAATGGATCGTTGAGGGACTCTAGAATATTACGGTCGACCAGGGTTTTATCCCCTTCCACCTTTAGCTCCACGGGCTTACCAAACTCCAATGACAGTTCCCGCAACGCCCGTGGGAAACGATTGGTAATGTCAGACAAGGGCCGCATCCGCAGCTTGTTGAGATTGCGCTGCAGTTGACGGGTGGTACGCTGTAAATTCCGCGATGACTGCTCCGCGATATCCACACTAATTTCCAGGTCATCGGCCACCTCTCGCAGTCTGACAGACGTTTCCATCATGTCGCGAAAGGGCAAATGCCGTGCGTCATAGCGATCCATTTCTAGGGCGTCAAACCCGGATGTGTTCGCCCCATTATCGACACCGTCGTGCAGTGTCAGGGCGTTCCCAGCAGAGCCATTATGGCCATTGGCGGCGGGGAGCAGCCGCTGATGATCATTGGCTGTTTTGTCATAGGCATCCCGCAGATCTTCTTCCGATTCTTCTAAGGAGCGCAGCCGTTCGTTAAGCAGCTTTACCAGGGTTCTCAGACGCTTCACCTCACTATCGAGTCGGTGACGCTCAATGGTCAGATCGCCAAAGTAATCGTTAAGTTCATTCAGCTGCCGCACCGACACCCGAACGGTGGTGTCTTGATCGGTGTCGGTGGCAACCTTAGCCTCAGTACTTGGCTTACTGGAAAAGTGAAATTCTGTTTGGGCTGGGGGCTGTTCCGCTGGCTGTTCATTCGACTCAACCATGGGTCTAACTGGCTGAGTCTGGTCTGGTTCAATGTCTGGACTCGGAATGTCTGGACTCGGAAAGTTGGCGGCGGCTTGAGCCGCTTCCTCTACCGATTGAACAACCTCATCTAGAGAGAGAAATTCTGCCGTTTGAGCAGTATCTGACAACTGGGCAAAAATATCTTGGTCAACGGACGTACTTTCTGCCTGGGCTAGGATAGTGGCCCAATCATCGCCTGAGGTCTGCTCCACCGATAAAATATCGTCTAAGCTTTGGGAGTCAATCTCTGGGGACAGATCTGGGGTCCGAGCACTCGCAGGCACCTCAAAACTTAACCCTGACACAGCAGCGGGAAGCTGTTCAACCTGGCCAGCTAAGATTAGGCTTTGGGACTGCCTCCATTCATTCAGAGCAGCCTGGGCGACTTCCATCACCTGGGCATCGTCCGCCACTGATATTGCCTGTTCCACTGACACGCATAGGCTACAGAAAGGGTCCAGCTGCAGCATCTCCCCTAGGCCTCCTAGCTCCTGGGCTAGGATACTGACCTCCTCACGTAGCTGAGGTGTGCGATTAGATATGGCAGAGTCTAATCGGGTCAGACACCCTTCGACTTCGGTGCTAAACAGCACCGGAATAATGTCTTGATTTTCATCTGACGACAGCAGGATATTTTCGTCTTCAGGGTCAGCTTCACCCAAAATGTCGTAAAGCTGCTCAAAGACAGGCATGGCCGCTCCACTCAGCCATGATTCTTCGGGTTCACTGCGGTTGCGATCGCACTCGATCACCCGGCGCAGCACATCCACCGACGACAGCAGCAGCCGTTCCAAATTATCGTCAACCACTACGCCATCGCGCTGAATCTTAAGCACCTTCAAGGAGTCTTCAAGCCGGTGGGCAAATTCACTTAACAGGCTGTACCCCATCATGGCAGCTCCCCCCTTAATGGAGTGAGCCGAGCGCAGAGCCGAGTTGATATTGTCTTGCAACACACCCGTCTGCGCTAAATCCAATAGGGCTTTGTCTAACGTCTGCAGATACTCATCAGCTTCATCGAGAAATTGAAGCTTAATCTCAAGTTCTTTATCAACTGCCATGACACTGCACCTGTTGCATACCTGTCTTGTTTGACTGCCTGTTACCCAATCTAACGTGGACGCTGAGCGTCATTCCCAAGCGCCCCTGACGGAGCTCCATCACTCATCTACTTTAAAGGCAGCCATGGATAGTTCCAGCTCCTTAGCCACTGCCACCGTCTGCTGTAGAGCATCCGAAACATTCCTAGAAGAGGTCGATGTGCGCTCAGACACTAAGGATATTTCCTGCATCAGCGTAGAGACATCGGCCGCCGTTTCTACCTGGGAAACCGTAGCCGCAGAAATCGTCTGTACCAAAGCATCAATCTGTTGAGAGACTTCTACCATTCGCGCCAAGCTCTGTTTCGCTTCATCCACGCGACGAGTTCCTTCCACCACCTGGGAGGTACTGCTTTCAATAGCATCTACCACATCAGCAGTCTCTCGCTGAATGCTGTCCACAATTCGCTCAATATCCTGGGTCGCGGCCGCTGAGCGCGCCGCCAGTTCACCGACCTCCTCAGCAACAGCCGCAAAACCTTGACCTTCTTCCCCAGCCCGAGCCGCCTCAATACCGGCATTAATAGCCAATAGATTTGTCTGGGTGGCGATTTGGTTAATAAGCGAAACAACTTTAGAGATTTGTTGAGAAGATTCACCCAGGCGCTTCACCTTCTTAGCTGTTTCACCTACGGTTGTTCGCAGATCTAAAATATTTTGTACCGTTAGATCCATGGCAACACCACCGGTTTCAGCCGTTTGCGACGCTTCACGGGCAACCACAGCCGCCTGCTGTGCTCGATCAGCCGCCTGGGTAATCGCCATGGTCATGGTTTCAACAGAATCTAGAGTCTTCGTTGTCCGATCCGCCTGTCTCAAGGCGTCTTCGGCCAGGGCCTGCATGGCCACCTCGTTATCTCCCAGGGACGTATTTACCTGAACCGCTGAGGTTTTTACCTGGGTTACAATCTGTCGGAGACTCTCAATGATGGCATTGAAGAAGTCGGCAACCGTACCAATTTCTCCCGCCGAGACATCGGCCCGTACGGTTAAGTCACCGCGTGCCGCACCTTCCACATCATCCAAAAGACCCAAAAGCTCCATTTGAAGAGTCTCTTGACGCTGTCGCCGCTCCTCAGATAGCGCCTCTGCTTCTAACTGAGCCTGCTGCCTCTGATTAAATAAGCCCACCTGCTCAACCGATAAACCCACCTGTAGGGCCGCCTGCTTAAAGAAACTAATATCTAACTCACTCCAATCCCTGGGACCAGAGCATTGATGGGCCACCAGCAGACCAATCAGTTCTCCACTGTCGAGAATAGGAGCCACTAAATTAGCCTGAACCTTAAATGGCTTTAACTGCCCTAAATGGCACTCGGTTAATCCAGCCTCGAAAATGTTACTGGTTGCCTGTATGCGCCCCCGGCGATACTGCTCTACGTAGCCCTTAGCAAAACAGGGATCGGCAATATTGGTGCCAATAGCAGCAGGCCAGCCCAGGGCTACAGATTCAGATACAATCTCACCACTCCAATCTTCATCAAAGCGATAGACGACCACACGATCCGCTTCGATCGCCTTGCGGACATCATTGACAGCAATACTAAAGATGCGGTCTTCATCAAGATTATTCTTACGCAGGTCACTCGTTAGGCTAGCTAGCTGACTCGACCGTCGGGCAGCCTGTGCCTGATCACTCGCTTGATCTATCAGGGTGCCTTCAGACCGAAGGACCGTGCCGGTTAGATCATTAAAGGCCGCAGCTAACTGACCGACCTCATCCCTGGCAAACACATCGGCTTTTACCCTGCGATTTCCCCCAGCAAAGGCTTCAGTAGCCTGTTGTAGCCGTTTGATCGGATTGGCAATGGAGCGTCCCAACAGCTGAGCCAAGAAAATATCAGCCAAGATTGCCAACAGTGCAATCAAGAACTGAATTTGCAGGCTTCTATTGATCAGCTGCTGCAGTTTTGCTTCCGACGTACCACGAATCAGAACACCAACCGGGTCACCATTGATATCATCTAAGGTTTTTGCCGACATCGCGTAGGCATCTCCCCCAGGCTCCACCAGACGTTGTAAAACGACCTCACCCTGGTTTTCTACAGCCAGAGTCAGCAGAGCCTCGTCATAAACGTCCTCACCCAGTTCAATCTCATCCTCACCTTCATCCAAATCGGCCGATGCAGCCAGTTGAAAATTATCATCCCCTTCAAACTGGTAAATTGCATCGTAGCCGGAACCAAATGCCCGCACGCTATTTTCAACGATCGAGGTTTTCCCATTAACCACATCGCCAGAGATTAATACCCCAACCAACTCATTGGCCTGACCTTGGGCAAACACTGGCGTGGCCACATAGCGAATCAGCGCTTTACCGCCATCAGTAGCAAGTTCTACTCCCTGACGCTGCAGTTCGCTCTGCTCAACTAGACCGTTTGTACTTAGCTGCTGTTTCTGAGATACAACACGGGAGACTAAGCCGTAAGGATCAAACTCTTCACCGGTGCGATTGGTCTGAGCATTGACGATGATCTTACCGTCAATACCTACAAGGGTGGCATATTCAATATTGCGGGCTTCAATCTCACCCTGCAAAATATTCTGAACCGTAGAGCGCTGCCCCGCAGTCACCTGAGCAGAATTTTTGGCAACTCCCTCAGCCAATGCCACGATGGCTGTGTTCTCAGACTGACCTCGAAAACCAAATCCCATCTGGTCAACTTTGATCTCGTATTGGATGCCGGTCACCGCAAGCTCAGCCGCAGACTGGCCTAGCAATTGCTGGCGAGCACCGCTAATAATTAACAGCGACCCGGCTCCAACTAAACCAATAACCGATATAACCTCTGATGAGATTAGACCAATAAGCTGCTTGCTACTGACCGGAAGATCGTAAAACCACTGCAACAAGGAACTACCTTGTGAAACAGTCAGCTTTTCAGGAGAATAGCGCTCTTCACCCTGGGCATACCGAACGCCTCGATATGCCATAGTCTCCTCAGACTGAGTACCTGAACCTGCCGACGCAGCCGGGGCCGTAACGGTGGCCGCTCCATTGGCTGGGGAAGGATTAGCCGGACTCTGACGACTAATGGCAGCAATCTCTTCCAACTGGGCAGACAGCTCCAGATTCGAGCGCTGTTCTTTGATGGGATTCAAATCGTCGTTATTACTCTGCATGTCGTCTACAGATTTCACTACGGCACCTTCTGGCTGATTGTTTTTTGACAGGCCTGATTGTTTGGAAGCCCCCTCCACTGCGCCTACCTCAGGCTTGGGCTCAGTATTTGAGTTTGTACCAAAATCCATGGCCATGAGAACTTTCCTTTAGATAGCGTTTCAATAAAAAATCGTGGAACAATCAGAACAAATAAATATAATAGTGCGCTAAAGGCTACTAGATTATGTCAGTAAAGACCTTAGCTTGGCTGCAATACCGATGATTGCAGCATGGATTCAACATCTAAAATAAAAATAGTTTCATCGTTGTGGGTAACACAGCCTGTAAGGTAAGGCAAAATAATGCTGCTCACGTTATTCGGAGGGGGATGGACAGCTTCCGGAGGAAAGCTAACCATGCCGTCAATAGAGTCCACCTGCAGAGCTAGGGGTGTGGACTTGCCTTGCACAACAATCAGGCTGTACTGCTGGCTATGGCGATCGGGCACAGGCAACCCTAACAAGCGCACTAAGTTGGCGACCCAAAACACACGCCCACGACGGTTGATCAGCCCTAAAAGGGCCGCGGGCATATTTGGCATTGCCATTACTCGCCGAGTAGGTAACACAACGGCCTCTTGTACGGTCCGAGCAGGCAGCATGGCGACCACATTGGTGGCCAGCTGGAATTTCAAAAATGATTTTGCTAATACGGGCCTGTCTTTCTTTAGGGATAGGGCAGACAAAATAATCACCTCATAACTGCGATCGCATGCCAGCAATCTACAAAACCGATTTAATCACCTTCAATAGTTCCTCACGGTTAAATGGCTTAGTAATATAGGCATCCGCCCCTTGCCGCATGCCCCACAACCGATCAATGGCCTGATCTTTAGATGAACAGATAACCACGGGCACTTTTTCAGTTTCAGGTGCACGCTTTAAACTTCGACATAGCTCAAAGCCGCTCATTCCAGGCATCACTACGTCCGTGACGATCACATTAGGTTGACTGGCAACTGCCTTTTCTAACCCTTCCTTAGCGGTTACAGCATGAATGACGCTATAGCCTTCCTCTTGTAAATAATGGCTAATTAGCTCTCTTTCAGAGGGCGTATCTTCCACAATCAGCACTGTAGCCGTTTGAATCACTGTCATGACCTATTCGCTATCCCCTAAATGTGTGCCCATAAGTGTGTGTCCAATCAACCTTGATTTATAACAACAACTATTACAAATCTAAGGCATAAAAAATATCCGCAAGTTAACTGATTATTACCTAGACCCCACAGCCGGTAGATGCATAAACACCATCTTCAAAAGCTCTGACTGGCTAAACGGCTTGGTTAAATAACCCGAAGATCTAACCAATTTTGCCTTAGCTCGGTCAATAAATCCTGTGTTGCCTGTCACCATAACAATAGGCGTATTTCTGAAGCTCGGGTGTCGGCGGAGCAGGGAACATAGCTCGTAACCGTCCAAGTTGGGCATGGTGACATCCAACAGAATCAAATCCGGACGACACCGCATAACCTGCATCAACGCCTTAACGGGGTCGTTGATTGGCACAACATTGAGACTCTTATCATTCAAAAATTCCTGAATTGCGTTCAGAACCGTTGGGCTATCGTCAATACAGGCAATTGTGTAGGTAACTCTGCGCACATCGCCAGACGCCGACATACTAGACGAGCCCGCGGTCTGGGGCACTGCATTGACAACCCCTAACTGAGGGGGTGACGTAGGGGCCGCAAGGGAGTTGCCTGTAGCGACAGTAGGGGAAACCGCAGACGTGGCAGGAGTAGCCACCGACTGCGCGGCCGGTGCCATACCCTGGGATGACGAGGGGGACGAAAGCAGGCTCTGGCGTCGATTTCGCTGACAAATTTCAACAATGGGTCGCAAATCTAGCTGACATAGGACCGGGTATTCGCCAATGTCATCGAGCCCCAGCAAATCGTAGCTGCCCTCTTGTACACCTAAAAATGACTCAATCACCTCAATCGCCATCGCACGAATCAGGCTGCTTGCCTGCTCCTGCGTTAGATGAGACTGCTCAACCAGCCAGCTAATCGCCTGGTAGTCTGGGGTCAGAGGAGCCTGCTTTGGAGACTGCTCAAACATTAGCCGCAGCTGCACACGCACAGCCCCCACCAGGGAGGAGATCTCATTACTCAAGGATTGGAGATGGCGATCTAGGCGATCAAAGGGCGCATCCGTATCAGTGGCAAAATTTAGCTTGCCTTGACTAAGAAAAAGCGACCATGAGTTAGTCCCCGAGTACAACTTGAAGTGACCACTCACCTGACGACTAATCAGCTGAGCTAAAAAACTTAGAGGATGTAACTTCTGGGTTGCACCATAACCCACAATCGAACGACTATTCATAACTGAATGTTTAACGATACAGCAAAAAGCTAAAAACCCTTTTGGGCTGATAGACCAGAGCAACGGATATTAACCCCAGTGCACATTGGCCATGAATATAGATATATAAACCTTCGACTTAATAACCATACAAATGGTTTCTTAAGCGTAGAGGTAGATGCCTGCGTCAATAGAAATACGTTTATGCGTTTATGCCGCTATGAAGAAATTCCACTAACCAACCCTTAGTCCGGACTATGTAGTTACAAAAAACACCACTTACCCTAAACATTCATCAAAAATAAACATCCCCTAGAACAGCTACCCACAAGGGTTTTAGATCCATAGAGAGCAGCATTATTGATGCATATACCTAAACTGAGAATACCAGTAAACTTGCGTATCCTTAAACGAAGTCTTAATGAAGAAAGCCCGTTTAAAGTAAGGGTTCCCGCAATGATTGTATCAATAGACACCATTGATACAATCATCGGGTAAGCCCCCATTTAGGGGAGCCGTAATCCCCTGGATTTTAGGAATAAACGTGCTCCCTAACCATAAGAACGTTAGGGGCGTTGGGGGCGTTTAGCAACAGTCCTAGGCAACCTGCTTGAGCAATGTTTTAATTTGCTCCTCCTGCTGCTGATCGAGGGACAAGGGAAAGGTCAGTTCAAGGGCTATACGATAGTCCGATAGCTGATTTGGACTGCTTGCCCCAGGCTCGGCATTTGCACCGTTGTAGGCGCTCGAAAGTTTTGGCAGGAGTTCAAGACGTTCAACTTGAGCCATCAAATCATAGGAGTGGAGACTATCTATTTGGGGATAGATCTGAAGGTGTAATAACGGGTTATTGTCCTGAAGCGCTATGGCCGCAGTACTGGCATCGCCAAGCAGCTCTAAACGCATATCCCTTGACCCTAGCTCCGTGATCATGGCAGCTTGAACATAGCTCCCCCATCCCTTCCACCTGAGGTCGCTCATAACCTCTACCTGCTTGCGCATCTTAACGCTGTTGGCTGGACGCAACTCTTGGAACGCTCGCCTTAGACTCAGCAGAATAAAGCTCAGCGACTGCAATGGATTGTCCGAATTCTGACGATCTTGGGAGTACCACTTACGCACATCCGAGAAAATGACCGTCGCCAGGTCGTCCTGCTGGGTCTGGGACATATTGACAAAGTTAATGGCCAACTTCGTCTGTAGCGTATCGGTCGCACTGGCTCGGATGATTTCTGCATCGAGCAGAGCAACAGCGCCATAGTCACCAAACAGCTCTAGCTGTACCTGATCGGAAATATTGGGCCATATGTCTAGCAAGACCTGCGCACCGGTCTCACTAATATCTATGGTTGTACCTTCCCAAATTTGCCCATCGTCACTGTAGAGCCTGGCAATTAACTCGCGCGGTAGACGGTGAGACTGGCGCAGTTGTGGTTGCTCAAACGCAACTAGACAGGCTGCTAATACCAGCCCCAGGTTGAAGACACACCACAGAGTATTAATCAGCACTGCCTGGGTATCTAGGGGGCTAAGAATTAGCCATATGGGCACCGTCAGCAGGGACGCAGCCGTAATCGCACCTAAGACAACAAGATAGCGAACACTATCAATATCAAAGCTGCGCGACTCTACGGAAACCCCCTTATCGGTAACGTTAAAGGACCCCAAATTAGGGTTAATCAATGCCAGTAGCGTTACGATACCTGCCTGGAATGACATGGCAAATTCATAGATCTCATTCCAGAAGGAAAAGCGCACATGTTTATAGGCAATGTGGTTAGCATGCATCGACAACACAATATGGGGCAATGCATAAAACAGTGTTTCTATCCCCAGACCTTTTACGGGATTAATCCCAAACAGTAGGAAAAGGTTGGGGGCAACGGCGTACATCAGTCGCGGAAACCCAAAAAAGAAGTGGGATGTGGCACTGAAATAGCAAAATCGCTGAGACAAGCGCAGATTGAGTCGGCGGTTAAACAGGGGATTTTCAATTCGCAAAATTTGGGCCATTCCCCTTGCCCAGCGGACCTGTTGCCCCACATAGGAAGAAAATTTCTCTGGGGCCAAACCGGCCACCATAATTTTGTCGTAATAGACGGTGCGATAGCCCAGCGAATGTAGCCGCAATGAGGTGTGACAGTCTTCCGTCACTGTTTCGGTGGCAATACCACCGATATCAAGCAGATACTTACGCCGAATAACCGCCGCAGAACCGCAGAAAAAGGCCGCGTTCCAGAAATCGTTTCCTTTTTGTAGAACCTTATAGAACAGCTCGTTACCCACTGGAATCTGTCCTTTGGTCAAAAGATTGCGCTCAAAGGGATCGGGATTATAGAACCAGTGGGGGGTTTGGACTAAGGCTACTTTTTTATCAAAGAAGAAACCGACCGTTTCTTGCAAAAAGCCCCGCACGGGAATGTGGTCGCAATCTAGAATGAGTACGAGCTGACCATCGGTTTTGTTCAGCGCCGTGTTGATATTTCCAGCCTTAGCGTGATCGTTATTGTCACGGGTGAGCATGGCACACCCTAGCTCTGCACACATGGATTGAAGAGCTATACGACGCTCTCGATATTTTTCGGCCCGACCATCGTCCAACACATAGATAGTCTTTTTGTGCGCTGGATAGTCAATATTTAACGCCCCCAGCACCGTCTTGCGCACAATGGCCACATCCTCGTTGTAGGTGGGGATGTAGATATCCACCGTTGGCCACTTCTCCTGGGCCCATTGATCGAGGGGGATCGTTTTGCGATCGCGAATCCTCAATGTCTGGAAATAGGAGAGCAGTAGGGTGGCAATCGCATACAGCTCGGCCACAAACAACAAAACCGAAAAGAAGCCATCTAGCCAAGAATCGAGGTTGAGGGTGTAGTTGGAACGATAGTACAGATATCGCAGGGTGGTGATCGTACTCAGAGCTGCCAACAGTAAATGTAAGTATTCACTGACGCGTCGACTGGTTTGCCGATCTTCAAGTCGCAGCAGCACTTGCCCAACAAATAGTAGCGCTAACGCCACCAGCCCCTGCTGTAAAATCGTGGGCCGCGCCGTCATGATTGGCCAAGCAAACATGGTCAAACAAACAGCTAACACCAACAGCTGTTGTTTAGTAAGCCACTGCAAACTGCGGTCAAACCAATCGGGCAACGAAATAATCAGGACCTCAATCAGCAGAGGTCGAACTCTCTCAGACAGATACGTACTAACTAGCTGCTGAAGGTCTTTTAATCGATGTTTAATAATCAATCGTTCAGACATAATTACAGCTCTCCCGGCGCAGATGGATCAGTCATAACGCCTGGTGCTGGAGCCAGCGTTTCGTTTCGCTTCAAGTAGGCCTGGATAACGCCGTAGAGCAACAACGACAGCACAATAATGCCGGGGATGAGGAGAAACCAGTTACCTTGAATCACCGTAATGGCTTTCTGAAACGTGCTTTCTTCTTGAACATCCCGCTGGGCCGAGCGTTGCAAAAACTCTAGATTGTAAGCGTTTTCATCATAGGGGGACGGGGTTTCATCATTGGTACTGATCAACGCCGTGTCCCCTTGCAGCTGGAAGAATAGGGAATCTAACTCTAGTAAATCTCGCAGCTGCTTCAGGCCAGCTTCGCTTTGGGCCGTCATGGTCAGCAGCACCCGTGATTCATTCCAAGGTGAAAGCTGCTGCTGTAGCACGCCCTCAGCATCGGGCAGGGTTTGCACCTGACTGTCTCCCCACTGACGCGCCCCTTCTTTCAGGTTAAAGTCGGCCGCATCCAATGCCTCAACCAGGGGAAATTGCGATCGCAGTCCAATTGCCACCAGATGCTGAGATTCCTTCACCTCTAGCGGCAAATTACTGATGGGATAAACAACTACCTGCACCGCCTCTGAGCGACTTAGCCGACCCAGACGCTCGCTCAGCTCCAACATAACTGACAGCTCAGTTATGGATGGCTTGTCCGGCATAACAATAGCCGTGCGGGACAAATCTTGCGGTGACGCAAACGGATAACCGGCCTTAAGCAGATTTAAATCCGGTAGTTTTGCTACCTGTTGGCGATTCAAATTAAAGGTACTGTCGCTGTGAATAGTGCCCCACAGCTGGTGATCGGTCACTCGACTACAGGAACGACGCTCCCGTGGGTCAAATCTCAGATAGACCTTTAGTCGTGATTGAGGGGTAATGTGCTGCTCTGGTAGCTCTACCTTTAGGGTGGCTCGGCGCTTACCGTCAATTGAGTCTAAACGACGACCTGCTACCGTAATACCGTCCAGCTGGACCTCCACTAGAGACGTTAGTGGGTTTACCTGAGGACCGTAGGTATAGCGTAGGTTCATCACATTCCCTGGCAGGAAACGATCGTCCGGTAGCGCTTTAAAGTCAAACTCAAACGGGGGAGCATGGGCACCTCGAATCACCACATCCTCAATCGGCTCATTATTAAACCCACCTAGATCCGCCAGTTCAAAATTATCGGATAGGGGTAAATAACGGGGCCAATCACGAATGTCCGGTGCGCTGATACTTTCCACATCATTCACCAGTACCACCTGACCAGCGCCAATCTTACGATCCTGCGACTGGGTTAAAAACTGCACGGCTTTGGCCACAGCCGTGGGTCCATTGCCCGTTGCCACTAGAACTGGAGATTGTTTATCCTCCAGCACGGACCACATCAAAATGCCAGTGTCAGACGAAATGAGTGTCTGTTTAGGGTCTAACCAACGCTTGTTTTTGATGGTCAGGGGCAGCTCTAAGTCTTCTAAAATAGGCTGTTGTTCTGGCGTGCCCACAAATACAACTCGGTTACCGTCAGCCACATCGTCTAGCTTGTCAACTAGAGATGTTTCTAGAGGACGATAGTCCGCAATGCGCCCCAAGGAGGTTTGCAGCTGAGCAATGGAGGTCAACCAGGCCTGGTCTTGCTTAGATGGCACAACATAATCGATATGATTGGTCTCTAAGCTAAGAACATCAATCAGCGGGTAGGGATAGCTGTTGAAATCTAACTGAAAAGGTTCAGCATCATAGTCAAATACTAATTTCGAATCCGGCAGGATTTCCGTCCAAAGTGACGGGTCAAAGGGATCCTGGGTACAGGTTGGGGAGTTGTTCTGTAAACCAGCAATAATTAGCTCGTTATAGTCTTTCAAGATACGGGTTGGAATCTCAAAGACAACTGTACCGGTGTCGCCCTGCTTAAGATTGAGGGGCACACTGCCCACATTATTGTCATTGACAATGACATTCAGATTAGAGCGTGTGGCATAGAGCGCACCAGAATGGCGATAGCGCAACAGAATCTTGACGGACTTTACCGACCAGTTGCGGGGTCGAGTAAACCTGAGGCGAGATTCGTTATAAATCCCTTCTAACCGCAGTCGCGTTCCTACCACTGGGCTACGGTTAAACTCCAAAATATATTGGCTACCGTCTTCTTGTTCCAATTCAGCTGCTTGAGCATCTTGACCAAGATCTCGCCCGGCCGTCGCGCCGTCTTCATCTCGGTTCCGACGATCGCCAGCAGTCCCTGCCTCTGCTGCATTGTCGGTCGCTCCTGGTGATGACGTCACCTGCGCCAAACTGGGGCCCAACGTTGTCACAGACAGGAGAACGGCTAAGAATAGCGAAATAAATATACGTTTCCTGAAAACCCTTAAAAACACTGCTGTAAGTACTCCCCCCAGATAGATACCCAGGTCAAAAAAATAAAATTATTGGCGTTTGCCGTTCAAACATATACAAGCCCTGACGAACCCTAGGAGGGTTTCAATCAAGTGTTAACCAGCTAAGGAATGGTTTGCAAGTACTCGTCCCATAGCTTGTTGAATTATCCATAATTAGTCTTCACCCTGACCCACCTATAACGGCTAGTGTTATTTTATTTAAGGAATAAGGCACTTAAAGCTATTAACAAGCTTCCAATTTCAAATATCAAGCGTAATCAGCACTATCCGGTAAAGTTGAATCAAGTTACGATTTAGATATGCTCTTCTATGTAAATGTTCGACTATTTATACCTAATAACTTGCGTGAGCTATGGACTGTCAAACACCCACACTCCGGATATCTATACTGACGTACGGCATGCAAATTCATCTATGAAGTAAGCGTTAAAAATATTGTCTTCTTGATGTATTTTCAGTAAAAATTACGGGTATAAAAATTAAGGAACAACCTGATCTAAACCTCTATCTATAGATTAAACAATAGTTTCACGGTAGCTCAATAGGCAAAGAGGCGTAATTATTAGATCTAATCTTGATCTGGTTTAGCTTAACTTCAAAAAATCTTTCCTGTTAAACTGCATGATCTGTCGTACACGATTTCTATAGCGTTAATTTTATTATTTGAGAAATCTAAGGCAAAAGATATCTCTAAGCTGTAGTTGATATAGGGTCGGTGGCTGCTCCTCAGGATGGTTTATCTGAGAAATTCTGATTTACTGCATCTTTACCTCATGGGTGCATCTTCTAAATCAGCAACGGTAAACAGCCACAAACAGGATATTTACAGCCTGACTCATTATTCAAACTCTTTATTTTTTACTGACTATGTCTGTAAGCCTAATGACGCCATCTCGTCCCCGTCGCTTAAAACTATGGCTTATTGGTGGCCTAGGTAGCCTGCTGGGTAGCTGTGGTTTCTCAATTGAAACGCCGAATAATCCTGTTTTGATTAATCGGTTACCCGTAGCTGAGATGGACTTTACCATTGAGCCAGGTAGCAACAACCACACCTATGAACTCCAGGGAACAGCCAATTTTCCCAACCAAACAGAACTCAATGTATTGGCAATGCGTCAGCTGGCCCCCACCGATGAGAATGTGGAATTAAAGCCCACTTACTCAGTTTTAGATTATCAGGTGGTGAGGGTAGAGAACGGTCGGTGGCAAGGGGAACTCGCCTTTAAACAGCTGGCAGCGGATGGCACGAGAAAAGAAACTTGGCAGCTTGATCAAGCAGATTTAAACATGCAGGTGGAACCCCTTGATACGGTTGTTGTGATGGCTACTTACACGCCGTTGGATCAGCTCACAACCCTAGAACGTATTTTGGCTCAACAGGGTCTAAAGGTGTCTCCAGCTCTGTTGCAAACTACCCTTGAGGGTCGGCGTTATCTAGAAATGAAAAAGGTCTTGGAAATGCCGGTGGACAACCAGGTAAGCGAACGAGATAAGCCCTACAATGGCGGCTGGGGTACACGTCACATTTTGATTGAGGAACCCCCCATGCCCTATCAAGTTGACTTTCCTGAAGAACGACAAACCAATCGTCCTGCAGAGCCTAAAGAATTTTTATATTGAGTTTCAGTAGAGTCTTGAATTGGGCTGAAAATTTTGAGGCGTTGTTAATTGTTGAGATGTTTTCATAGCTTGGTGCCCTACTAAACTATGGGCACCAAGCTATGAAAACATTTAGATGGCAGCAGATAGGGCAAACGGCTAGATGCATTTAGCCGTTTGCCCTATCTGAAAAATTCTGATTTGTTGCCCATCACCCGAGCGATGGAGTAAATCAACAACGGCATTTGCCCTTAGGACAGCATGGCGGCATCTAGGTTAGCGGTGTCGATCTCGGCTCCCGTCAGATCCGCGTCTACTAAGTTAGCGCCCCAAAGATTGGCCCCAGATAGGCAAGCATCTCGCAGATCACATCCTTGCAAATTAGCGCCCCACAAATCAGTCCCGGTCAAATTGACCCCGACAAGGTTGGCACCACTGAGATCAATTCCGGTCAACACTAGATTACTGAGATCGGCCGCCCATAGGGATTGGTTGGGTCCTAGACAGTAAACTCCGGCCCATTCCCAGTCAAAGTCCTCAGGCCATTGGGTTGCTGGGTCACAGATGGCTCCCGATAGAGAACTTACG
>CALBPH010000258.1 GCA_937899365.1 uncultured Leptolyngbya sp. | reverse complement strand
GGTTGGCCCAATCAGACGGACTATTTTGCCCCCGATAATCAAAGGGAATGACCTCACTGACAGCCGTAGAGATCCGATAGGCCGATTTTGCTAAGGGTTCGACCACCATCGCGATATTCGCGTTGGGGTAGGTATCTTAGATGGTTGTTAAGGTTGGAAAAAACTGAAGCTGATCGCTGATTCCACCAGGGACTAAAGCCAGGACGCGCATGGGCTTTGGATTATACTTCGCTACTCATTCTAGAGGAAGCTGGCAGCGCTAACGCTGTGGAAAGATGAGTAAACGACAAAAATTGCCAAAATTGTCGCGGCGAGCTTCAAAATTAACATCGCCCTAGAAGCCGGTGCCCTTTTATCAGAACTGACATCTTTGATGGCTAACCACACCTCACAACCATCAGTTGGTTAGGGGTTTTGAGGGGCACTCGTCCGACATCCTGGTTGCCTGCTCCCGGATATGGCACAGCACCCTAAGGGATTGTTCCTACAGGATTGCTCATTTGTAATCGGGTTTACTGAATTCGGATTTGGTATAAGTGGCTGAACAAGCGTTAAAACGCTTTGTGAATCAAATTCTGATGAGCTTTAGGAGACAGCATGCACCTACTCATACCGGCGGCGGGCGTTGGCAAACGCATGGGAGCCGACGGCAACAAGCTACTTTTGCCGCTGCTCGAGCACTCAATTATGGGCTGGACACTAAAGACCGCGGCTGCCGCTAGCTCAGTTGAATGGATCGGCATTATCTGCCAGGCAATCGATGAACCCGCGTTTCAAGCAATGGTGACTGAGCTTGGCATCACCAAACCGATAGTTTTTATCCGGGGTGGGGATACGCGCCAGGATTCGGTGAACAATGGCCTCCAGGCATTACCTGCCAAGGCTCAACAGGTCCTCATCCACGACGGAGCTCGCTGCCTGGCCACACCGGCATTGTTTGATCGCTGTACCGCAGCGTTTGCCGACTGCCAGGGATTTATTGCGGCAGTGCCCGTCAAAGACACCATCAAGCAAGTGAATAGTTCTGGCATCATCACCGCAACGCCCGATCGCTCTCAGCTATGGGCCGCCCAAACCCCCCAAGGGTTTGATGTAGCTTTACTCAAGGACGCCCACACAAAAGGACAGTCCCATGGCTGGACGGTGACGGATGATGCCGCCTTATTTGAAAAATGCGGTCTCGCTGTCCACATTGTGGAAGGAGAAGAAACAAACTTGAAGGTAACCACACCGGTGGACCTTGCGATCGCAGAATTTATTTTACGCCAACGCCTTTAATCACCAGAACCCCGGTATCTGACAAATCCTAAGCCTTAAGCATTTAGGATGCGCTAGATACCGGGGTTCTGGATGATGATTAAAGATCGCCGCCCCGTGCCACTAGCAAAAATACGATTGCTGGACCGGAAATAACCACCATTGCTAGAACGGTGAGCTGAGCTATTACCAGAAAATTAATATTGCTGAGAAAATCTAGGAAACCCAGAAGAGCCATTGAACCTCCGATAACCAAATAACCGTGACCTTTGCGCACTCAAGCGCATCGCTATTTTACCTGGTTCGATCCCACCACTTTTAAGAAAGTTTACAAAATTCCAAAAACATTTATGGAGAAGGCCCATTCAATTTCCCCTCCCCAGCCCCTTATGCTGATGGAGCAAACCCTATCTCCGTAAGGACAGAGAACATGGCCACGTGGCAATGTGTGAACACCTGTGGTGCCTGCTGTAACCTCACTCCCAAAGATCGCCCCGACTTAGCCGACTATCTCACCCCTGAACAGCTAGATATTTATATGGGCATGGTCGGGCCAGATGGTTGGTGCATTAACTATGACGCCGAGCAGCGGCTGTGCAAAATTTATGAACAGCGGCCTACTTTTTGCCGAGTCCAAGCCGACACCTTTGAACAGATGTTTGGGATCGAGCAGGCCGAACTCAATGATTTTGCCATTGACTGCTGTCAGGAACAGATCAGCGGCGTCTACGGCTCTAAAAGTGAAGAGCTAGAGCGGTTTACCACCGCAGTTGGCATAGAAATCTAAGCCCTCAAAATGCTCTCAAACCTTGCTCTTGGAGTCTTCCTAACAGATAATGAAAGAAATATGAAAGACGCCCCTGTGACCTCTCCACCATCAATGCAGCCTGCGGGTACAGAGCAGCCCATAAAAAAATCACCCCAGGCAACGGATGCAAAAGCAACCTTTTGGGGTGTATTTCTGTCGACATTTGTCACAATTTTTCTGGCCGAGCTGGGGGATAAAACCCAAGTGGCGACTCTGCTCATCAGCGCTGAATCCCACAAACCCCTGACAGTATTTGTCGGTGCCGCCCTCGCCCTAATTTCCACCAGCCTCGTAGGGGTGCTGGTGGGACAGTGGCTAGCAAAGCATATCTCACCTGAAACACTGGACACCTTAGCCGGAATTTTATTGTTAATTATCTCCGTCGGACTTGTAGCCGACGTTATTGGTCTCTAGGGCCACCTTCACCGCTATGTCATTTGATTGGAATCTCATTGGCGTTAGTTTTATCACCGTGTTCCTATCGGAATTAGGGGATAAAAGCCAGCTGGCGGCCATTGCCTTGGGGGGCAGTTCATCATCGCCCAAGGCGGTGTTTTTTGGCACCGCCAGTGCCCTGGTACTGGCTAGTTTTATCGGTGTGCTTTTAGGTGAAGGGACCGCGCAAATCCTACCTGAGCAGCTGGTTAAGGGCATCGCTGCCATAGGATTTGCGCTGTTGGCAATCCGCCTATTGTGGCCTGATTCGGAGGATTAGCCGCGCTCAGTAAACTGGGCAGCGATATCGCTATAGCAAAGATATAGCAGGAACCCTAGCGCTAGAATTTTGGTGGATTCTAGGAGCCAGTAGGCGCCGTGCATCCAGTTCATGGCGTCAGGAACAATATGAATAATTCCAGGCATGTCTAGAGCAATGCCGATAGCGCCCATGTAGGGAGTCAGCACATAGGTATAGAGCAGTGCGATCGCAGTTAGGCCACCCGCCAAGAATAATGCCCAGCGACTGCGACTACCGCTAATCTCCACTGCGTCATCCGCATGGGCCTGACGCATGGACAGCACGCCGGTCAAAATTAGCCCGGACAGCAGCATTTCCAGATGGTTGAATAGCTCAAATAGGCTGTAACCAGCGCTGGCAAAACCGGGGGCCGTCATCATGCCACTCATGTACAGCATGGGCATCACCACTAAATCGAGAATTAAACTGCCTCCGAGCCAAAAGACAGCAACAAAGAGAACGGCAGTGTCCCAAGCAAACTGTCGTGGAGACAGCTTGGGATACGGCAATGTGAAATTTGTCATAAATCAGACCAGGTATGGGTATGCCATAACGCTAGCCGATATAGCTGGCAACAAACGTGAAAAATCGTTGCGACGCCGGGTATCGCAACGATTTCTTTAGACTCCTAACGACAGTCTTTAGATAAAAAACGACGGAAATTGTCAGGGTTTAGGCGCTGGCAGCTTCGCCATCGTGAATGGTTTTTACCCACTTCAGACGCTTTGGTCGCACTGCCATTCGGGTGGTGGCAAAGGCCATCACCACAATCCAGTGGGTCATATAGAGCGTACCTTTCACGGCTCTCACCATCGCTAGTAGCAAGGATATTTTTTGGGTGCGACGAATCCCCATGGCCATGCCCCAGTAGGACACCCCCACCGCAAATGTTGTTAAGGGGGCAAACACAGGGGGCTGACGCAGTGCGATCGCAATCATCAAATCCGGCAGTGCAACAATTGGCAACATATATTGCAACATCCAGTACACCAGCATATCGATGGATTTATTCCAGCCCAGCCGGTTACGCAGTAGCAATCGCCAGTAGTCTAAATAACGCTGATAGCCCCCCTCGGCCCACCGGTTGCGCTGATGCCAAAGGGCGATACCACTAGTCACCCCTTCTTCACCAACGGTGGGAGTGGTCAAAAAGCCGATATTCCATTGATTTAGGTGCAGCTGCACCGTCAGATCCAAATCATCAGTAATGGTCATTTCATTCCACCCACCACATTGGGTAATGGCGGTGCGGCGCACAAACTGACCGTTACCCCGCAGCTCACCGATGCCGCAGCGGGCAGCCCGCTGCTCCTGGTAATAGCGATCTAAGGCCATTTCCGCCGCCTGGCCCTGGGTCCAAAAATTAGTCTCGCTGTTGACAATAGACTTGCGTACCTGAATTGCCCCGGTCTGGTCATTGGAAAACAGCGGTACCACATGCTGAAGCAAGTTTGCAGGCACCTGGGCATCGGCATCAAACACCGCCAACAGGTCCCCCGTCGCCCGTGGCCAGGCCAGATTAAGCGCACCGGACTTGCCCCCGGTGGCCTCTGGTCCGCGATGTAACACTTTGAGCTTGGGATAGTCTTGGGTCAATCGGTCTAAGATACCGCCAGTGCCATCGTCACTGTTGTCGTCAATCACCCACAGCTCATAGCGATCTTCGGGATAGTCTAAGCTACACAGCGAAGCCACCAAATTGGCAATCACCGCTGCTTCATTTTTGGCCGCCACTAACAGCGATACTCGGGGAGACTCCTCCACTTCGGCCGTCAGACCCGCTCTGTTGGGGCTAGTGGCGCAGGTGGAATATGCGATCGCAATCCGCACCAGATACAGTGCCACTAATCCAGTCACCCCCCAAACCACCAAAGCCCCCCACGTGACCCAGTGCAACACCAACGTTATGCCCCACAAAAACACTAAAGCCGCTAATGCTTTTAGGCGACGTCCCTCCGAAAGATCGTCTGGAGAAACATTTGGTACCATTTCAATCGCCATAGGTTCCGTGTTATTGGGGCATAGGGTTACAGGTTATTAATATCTTATTAAAATCTGTTACATCCCATCGCCTTTAGCCATATATTCTCCGCAAACCGATGGGCTAGACGTGCGCAGAGCCCAAGAATCTGTGGGTACACTATTGCTCGGTAGAACAAAATCAGCAGCATCTTGGTCACAGATCACAGCCTATTGATCACAGCGCTATGCCCCTAAGCTTCTCAAGATCTGGGTCTCGGATACTCAATCAGACCTTAACGTTGCTGTTTACCTAAGTTCCCCCTGTTCGAAGTCACCCTGTTTTAAGAGACCCCATTGCTCAACGCTATGCCTATAGACATTCAGCCAGCTCCCAAACAAGATGTCGGCGTTTACATGCCCTATTACCAGGGCAATAAACGAAAAGCGCTACCCTACGCCATTGGTCTTTACAAACGTGGCAACCTTGAAGGTGAGCGCCGGATTGAAGGGGGCGAAAGCATTGCTTTTTTAGCCACCTGGAATGTTTCGATGCTACCCGCCGACCTCACCCAGTGCCGTATGCAGTTCGACGGGGATGCCGACCTCACCTACGAAATCACCATGGCCACTTTCGAATTTGTCGATTTTCTGATCGACGTGGTGACCGCCATGCGTCTCAAACGATCCCCCGACTTTTCCAAATCCTTCTATCGCCGCCTGCTGAGAATGGATGAATAGATTTGGCCCCATATGCCATGCTTTCCTGGCCCTGACGACGTATCCACTAAGCATTTACTAGCTTTAGACAGCCAGAAAACACTTCGTCAAAAGTTAACGTTTCCTCCAATTGCAAACAGCTCTCCATGGCACAATGAGGGGTAGCCCCATTGGTAGTTAGGAGTGATAGTGTGCCCAATCCATCAAAGCATCTGCTGATTGGCTCAACAGAGCCTTACAGTGGCAAGTCGGCCACCATAACGGGTTTGGCCTTACAGCTTCAGGATCGCGGTATTGATATTGCCTATGCTAAGCCCGTTGGCACCTGTCCCAGCGATGAAGCTGGCCTCGATGAAGATGTTCGATTTATTTCTAAAATATTAGAACTGCCGGCATCACGGTTACGACCAACGCTTCTATCCCTAGATGCCCAGACCATTGAGCAACAGCTGACAGAAGAAACATCGGCCATTGACCCGCAGCAGATGGCTAGCTACCTGGGAGGCCAGGGCGAAGATTTACTGCTAATTGAAGGGCCTGGCACCCTTGAAGAGGGCACCCTAATTGGTCTGTCCCTCACACAGCTAGCCCAGGTGACCGAAGCCCAGGTCATGGAGGTCGCTCGGTTTCATTCAGTACTGATTGTTGACGGTCTGCTGGCCGCCAAACAAAAGCTGGGTGACCGCCTCATGGGTGTCTTGATTAACGATGTACCCGCAGATCAGCTCCAAGATGTAACAACCAATGTTAAAGCGTGTCTTGAGCGCCACGGCATACCCGTTTTGGGAATTTTGCCCAGTACCCCCCTCATGCGCAGTGTTAGCGTTGGCCAGCTAGTACAGGAGCTCAAAGCTGAGGTGCTCTGTTGCGAAGAACGTATGGACCTGATGGTTGAGAGTCTGAGTATTGGGGCGATGAATGTAAACTCAGCTCTCAAGTATTTTCGCCGGGCCGACAATATGGCCGTGATTACTGGTGGTGATCGAGCTGATATCCAGCTTGCGGCCTTAGAAACCTCGACTCAGTGCCTGATTTTGACAGGGCACCAGGCAACGCGCCCAGATATCATCAGTCGAGCCCAAGATATAGAAGACCCCATACTATCGGTTGACCTAGACACCCTCACCACGGTCGAAATCATCGAAAGGTCCTTTCAACAGGTGCGTTTGCAAGAACCCATTAAAGTTCAGTGCATTCAGCTACTGATGGAAAAGCATTTTGATGTCGAACGTCTAATGGGTGAGTTGAATTTGTCATCGCCCGTGGTCACAGCCTAGAAAAGCCTTGACCGCAGCAAGGATAGCCGGGCTTGGGGACAAGGGTTTGGTAGAATTGGCCAGTCCCTTCATTAAAACTATATAAACCCTTGAGTCAGTCCCTTGATACTCCCATCGAATCACTTAAGGTAGATGATTTTTTGCAAGAGCTTGCGACTATTCAACAGTCAGGCTCTAAGCGAATTGCTATCTTGGGGTCCCGC
Source organism: uncultured Leptolyngbya sp. (assembly GCA_937899365.1). Taxonomy (GTDB): domain Bacteria; phylum Cyanobacteriota; class Cyanobacteriia; order Phormidesmidales; family Phormidesmidaceae; genus Leptothoe. Next base: position 10,820 of record CALBPH010000258.1, on the reverse strand, counting down.
CATGTGCCCATTACCCATCTGCGGCTAATTGAGCTTATGAGCTACGCGCTGGTGCTGGGCGGCAATCGTCTACTGACATCGGGGGCCACAGGGACCAACTCCGCTGCCATTCGTGGAGCCATGAAAGCAGACCCCAATCTGCTGACAGTTATTTTGCCCCAAAGCTTGGAACGTCAGCCGCGCGAATCTCGTGAGCAGCTAGATTCGGTCATGCACTTGGTGGAAAACTCAGCCAACGATCGGCTGGAGCTGGCCGAGGCTAGTTCCCTGTGTAACCAAGAAATTATTTCTCGCTGTCAGCAGCTGATTTGCTTTGCGTTTCATGATAGCCACACGCTGCTAAAAACCTGCAAAGACGCAGAAGAGCAGCGAAAGATTGTGACCCTGTTTTATTTTGATTAGATTAATAGGCAAGGACATCAGGTTATGGGGCTAGGCGCTATGGCAATCCCATGAATGCCAGCTTAGCCTGACCCATTTTTCCCGTTAGTTGTATTGGTGCGATTATTTGTGAGCTTACTATCCCTGCCTAATATTCTTCTGTACAGTTTGCCAGTGGCGGCATTCCTGATTTATGTTCCCTATTTGGTGGTGGCCGCAGAGCGGGTTAAGTTGGCCCAGTCCATGGATAATCCGCTAGAGGTGTTTTCTCGGCCCCGTTTTTATGCCGACAAGCTGCCAGATTATGCCAAGCGGGCTAACTGGGCCCACCAAAACGCATTCGAGTCATTTATGCTCTATGCGCCAGCAGCCATTATGGCCTATGTAACGGGTCAAGACGGGCGTAACGCACTGCTGGCAGTACTTGCCTATCTGATTGCTCGGCTGATGTTTGCAGTGTTTTATATGCTTAATGTGGCACCGTTGCGATCGCTAATGTTCGGCATCGGCAGCTTCAGTATTTTTAGCCTATACTTCATGAGCTGCAAAACCCTTTGGTTACAATAGGTCTAACCTATATTCCAAAAACTCTACCACTCGGACATTCTTCATGATCTGAGGTGAGTACCCATCAGTTTCTCGCCCACCATCATCACCATTCACGACCCATATTTCCTCACTATGGCATCTTCCTATTCCTTTGATGTAGTCAGTGACTTTGACCGTCAGGAGCTGGTTAACGCCCTTGATCAAGTGCGTCGCGAGCTCAAAAGTCGCTACGATCTAAAAGACACCAAAACAACGCTAGATCTAGGCGAAACAACCATTTCGATTGAAACCGCTAGCGAAATGACCCTGGATGCAGTTCATGTTCTGATCCAGACAAAAGCCGCTAAGCGTAACCTGTCGATGAAGATCTTCGACTATGGCACAATTGACGCAGCCAGCGGCAACCGTATCCGCCAAGACATTGAGTTAAAAAAAGGGCTTAGCCAAGAGACGGCCAAAAAAATCTCAAAAATGATTCGTGACAATCTGAAAAAAGTCCAGGCTTCTATTCAAGGCGATGCCGTTCGCATCTCGGCTAAATCAAAAGACGACTTGCAAAGTGCAATCCAACTCATCAAGGAAGAAGACTGGCCCGTTGCCCTACAATTTCAAAATTATCGCTAGGGTCCCTCTTCCACACTTAGAGAGTCACAAATCTAAGGTCATCCAAGACGCTTGAGGACGATACCCCAAGCTGCCATAGAGCCTTAGAGCCGCCACATTATTAGTAAAAACCTGTAGGGAAATCTGCTGATATCCCTGGGATTGGGCCCAGACCTTGGCTTGATCCATTAACGCACAGCCTAAGCCCTGACGACGATGCTCTAAAGCAACATAGACCAGGTAAACATAGGCTTGTAGAGCGCCCGTTAGTTGATTATTAGACTGCCCCAGCCAGAGACACCCTAGAGGGTCTACGGTCTGGGCCGTAAACCCAATACGTGGCCTAGCTTGGGCCGCATCAGTTTCCAGCCACCACAGGACCGATAAACCAGCAAAATACTGATCGACTGTAGGACCTATGTGGCTAAAGCTAGTGGCCCCTAACTCTCCATAGGCCTTTTCCATGGTCGCAATCAAACGTGAGCGATCGGCAGTAGACCCCTCAATTAATCGATAACCTGGTGGCCAGCTAACTGCCAAATCCATTAAGCAAAAGAGCCTTTGTCAGTAAAGCCAACTCGTCACCATCAATGGGAGCGGGCGCTAGCATATCGCTGGGTAGCCAGATCCGAGCACTCACCGCTAGCATCGCCACTAGAAACACAATCAAAATGACAAACGGCATAACATAGGAGCGAAAAATAGACATGGTGCGACTCTAAAACTAAACATGAACAGAAGCTGCCGACTATATTGGGCCGCCTCTATTAAGTATCGTAACGCCTCTTTGCCAACGCAACTCAGTCACTAGCTCAACCCTTAAGACCATATATCATCGTCGTCTAGACCGGGCCGCGGTACGGGCGATATGGGCTGATGATGGAGCTTTCGTAACCACCACCAGCCAACAACAGCAATAATCAGAGCGCACCAGCCCAATAAAGATTTCAATAATAAAAAGCCGCCAACCGCGAACATAGCCCCGAAGAGTAACAGTAGCGCCGCTATCACCCGTTGAAACTCTAGGCTCAGATTTTGCAAGGGCCTCACCCCGGTGCGCTGGCGCTGGCGCTGCCAACCAGGACCGCCAGGGCGCACGCGACGATAAAAGTTATCCAGAGTTTCATCTGATTCGGGCGGCGTCAGGAGCATGACCGTCACCCAGACCACTGTGGTAATGCCCGCTGTCACCAACAGCCGCAACCCAAAATCAGAAATCTTGACCACCTCTAAAACGCTGGTGAGCAAACCAATAACAAAGCCTGTCACCATAGAACTCAGCTCAGCCGCCGCATTAATCCGCCACCAGAACCAGCGCAAAATTAGGACCAGTCCGGGACCAGTCCCAATAGCAATCACTAGCCGAAAAACCGTCGCCACATCAGTGGCAAAGAAGGCCGCCGTTGCGCCCATGACGGTGACGAGCACCGACGTAATGCGGCCTACGTTTACCAGTTCAACTTGGGTAGCATCTGGATTAATAAACCGCCCATAGAGGTCATTTGTTAAATAGGAAGCACCCCAGTTTATGAGCGTTGACACCGTACTCATAAAAGCGGCAATGAGGGAGGCCACCACCAACCCCAACAGCACAGGGGGTAAAAAGTCGAGCATCAGTTTGGGGTAGCCCAGCTCGCGATCGGCCAAATCTGGATAAATTGCCACCGCAGCCAGAGCCACAATAATCCAAGGCCAGGTACGGATCACATAGTGCAAAATATTAAAAAACCAGGCGGCTTTCTCGGCCTCATTTTCGTTTTTAGCAGCCACCAAACGCTGAATAAACTCGCCACCGCCATCGCTGCGGCGAAAGGACCACCACTGTAAAAACACATAGGCCATAAAGGCACTGGCCGGAATCCCGGCGACGGAACTCCAACCAATGCCCCCATCAAAGGTAACGGGCACAATACTGAGAATGTCAAATTCGGTATTGGCCTGGGCCTGATTGACCAGGTTTTGCATACCACCCACCGACGCCACCGACGCCACCGCCACCACAATGGCACCAAACAGAGCGAGGAAAAACTGGAAAAAGTCCGTGGTCACCACCCCCCAGAGACCGGAGAACCCAGCGTAGAACAGCACCAAAATACTGACAACGACAACGCTCCACAGCTTGAGGCTGTCATTAGGTTCAACCCCCAAGCTTTGCCATAGCTCCAGCGCATCGACAACTTTGACCATGGCCAACATGGCATAGCCAATCCCAATACAGTTGATGGTGACAGCAAAAAGAAATGCTTTGACTCCACGCAACACGGCGGCGGTTTTACCGCCATAACGAATTTCAGTTAGCTCAGCATCGGTAACCACTTCAGAACGTCGCCACAACCTGGCAAACACATAGATCATTACCACGTGAGCAATGCCAAAGCTCCACCATTCCCAGTTGCCAGCGATACCACGGGAGCCGACCACACCGGCCACATACAGCGGTGTATCAATGGAGAAGGTGGTAGCAGCCATGCTGGTCCCCGCTAACCACCAGGGTAACGAGCGACCAGAAACAAAGAAGTCGACTAAGCTCCCTGAGGCCTTACGTGATAGGTACACACCCACCACCATCGTCAAAATGAGGTAGGCCACCACAATCAGCCAATCAATTAGCAACATGGGCGTGGAACGTAAATCTGAAGCGACAGCCCAAATCATCCCACACGGTGATCAACTGTCGCAAAATGCCGTTACGCAATGTGCAAAAGGGGGGGCTTTAGAGCCGTTCCTGATTTAGGAGATATATCTGTCTGTTAGACATGCCAGACACCAGCAGCTTGCAGATCAACTCATTCCGAAAATCAGCACACCCAATTTTTAAGAGCACAGCCTTTTTATAAAGCTTGGGGTCTAACTCTTTAGCACGTACGAAACCCAGTAACCGTCCCGTGAAGTCTCCCTAACGTTCCTCAAATTTTTTCCATGTTTCGCATCGTTGCATTGTTAGCAAGTAGCCTGTTCATCAGTCCCTCTGTTGCCATGGCCCAAGGGTTATCACCCTCAAGCCGCGATACATTTGAGCGACAAGAGGATCTGCTGATTCCGGTGGAGGTCACCTCAGGCAACTGTCCTACCCAAGTTCGCTATTGGCAAGAATCCCATCGCTATTTTGAAGCGGGTGACAATAGCGGCATTATGCTCGATGTGTCTACAATCGGTCAGGGAAAAACTGAATTTATTGATAGCCAAGACTATTCAGTCACCTTCAAAACACCCCTCTCACCAGAGTTTTATAGCTGTATTGGCAGACTGGGTGACAGTGAAAACCACTATCGCAGTTTGTATGACCTGTGGTTTGCCCAGGGCCACGTTTTCTTTCGCTTTGACATTACTCCAATCGCTCCAGCTCCTGAAGAAAACTGGTACTTTGCCACCATCACCCACCAAGAAATCGTAGGTCAGTATCCCTATGTACGATGGGCTGCAGGAGATTAAAGCGGTTGCTAGTCGTAGAACTCTTCTTGCTCAATTTCTTCGATAACTTGCAAACCACGCGGATCGCCCAGGTTGAGGATGGCGGCACGGGCATCGTCTCTGCCCCCCAAGTCCTCATCGTCAGCAAAGGTTTCAATTAAGGCGTCAATAGCTGTCGCATAAACCACATTGTTGGGAAGGTCTTTGCACAGTTCGCCAACGGACCAGGCGCAGTTACTACGCACAATGGCAATGGGGTCATTGCGCATGGTTTCAACCAAGGCTGGAATCGCTTTAAGAATAGCCTCAAAGCTAATTTTACCCATTTGCCCCAGGGCGCTGGCGGCCCACAAACGCACTACGGACATGTCATTTTTAATGGCCTGGATCAGAGGCACCACCGCCTTTTCATTACGGCAGTTGCCCAACGCCCACACCACAGCTTTGCGCACATAGCCATGGGAATCGTTGGTCAACTGATTGATCAGGGCATCGACCGCTGTTTCACTAGGGTTCCGCCCCAGGGCATAGGCTGCATTCACCCGGACCAACGGACTATCATCGTCCAATAGCTCAATTAGCCAAGGAATGGCGCGGGGCTCTTGAATTTTATAAAACGCCCGGGCAGCCAACATTCGCTGTGGCAAATTTTCTGACTGGAGCAATGGCAGCATTTGGTCAGGATTGTACCGAGGCGTATCGTCCCCTAATGGAATGTCATCTAGGGGGTCAATCGGGGCGTCTAACCCTACTTCGGCTTCTAAAACATTGAGAGCATCAATATCGTCCATGGCTTGAAATAGGATGAGCAGCCTGCGCCCATATATAAATGGAATGAAACATACATGGAATAAAACACGGGAATGGCCCGAATGAACCATTACCCGTGTTTATAAAAAGTCTGGAGCTGAGTGGAGAATTCCCTCACTTTAGCTAGATGGCAGACAGAACCGTACGCGCCGCCGCCAGGGTATTAGCAATGTCATCATCGGTATGGGCTAGGGATGTAAATCCGGCCTCAAACTGAGACGGTGCCAGGTATACGCCCTGCTCTAACATACCTCGATGGAAGCGGCTAAACTTCTCGAGATCTGAGGCCTTGGCATCGTCGTAGTTGTGGACAGGACCGGCGGTAAAGAACATACCAAACATGCCGCTAATGTTTCCACCACATACAGTATGGCCACTATCGCGGGCAATCTCTAGCAGGCCTGTAATTAGCTTGTTAGTTTTTTCCTCAAGCTGTTCGTAGGTACCGGGGCGACCCAAAATTTCTAGGGTTTTGATACCGGCAGTCATGGCTAGGGGATTACCCGATAGCGTACCGGCCTGATATACGGGACCTGCGGGGGCAACCATTTCCATAATTTCACGACGACCGCCGTAGGCACCAACCGGCAAACCGCCACCAATAATTTTGCCCAGGGTGGTGAGGTCAGGGGTTACGCCTAGTTTTTCCTGCACACCGCCATAGGCGATGCGAAAACCGGTCATGACTTCGTCAAATACCAGCAGGGCGTCGTTATCTTGGGTGATTTCTCGCAGCCCTTCGAGGAAACCGGCATCGGGGGTAACAAAGCCAGAGTTACCAACGATGGGCTCTAGAATAACGCCGGAAATCTCGCCAGGATTTTGGTCAAAGAGGGCTTTGACTGCCTCAAGATCGTTATAGGGAGCGGTCAACGTAGCTGCCGTTGTACTTTTAGGCACCCCCGGTGAATCGGGCAGACCCAGGGTGGCCACACCAGACCCCGCCTTGACCAGGAACATATCGGCGTGGCCGTGGTAGCAGCCCTCAAATTTAATGACTTTGTCACGACCGGTAAAGGCCCGCATCAGGCGTAGTACCGCCATACAGGCTTCAGTACCGGAGTTTACAAAGCGAACCATCTCAATGCTGGGGACAGCGGCGACGACCATCTCAGCCAGAACATTTTCTAGGTAGCAGGGGGCCCCAAAACTGGTTCCTTTCTGTAGGGCCTCAGTGAGGGCAGCATTGACTTCGTCATTGGCATGGCCGCAGATTGCAGGTCCCCAGGTACCGACGTAGTCGATATATTCATTACCATCAACGTCCCATATGTGGGAGCCCTTGACATGGTCAAAGACGATGGGCTGGCCACCAACGGACTTGAACGCCCGCACAGGAGAGCTAACGCCTCCGGGCATCAAGTTTTGGGCAGCCGCGAAAATCTCATCTGATTTCGTCGTTTTTAAAAAAGATGTGGTGGTAACCAACGGGCTCTCCTTATGGTTAAAGTCGTTTGTCGAAGGGAAAGGGTTCTCACGTAATGCCGCATCCATAGCTCTGGATGTTTTTTAATGAGAGGCTGAATTACCCCTCTAAGGACGGCATTGGGTAAGTGATGGCGAAGATTGCAGTATTCTTAATCCTATCGTTTGTGATTGCATCGATTGCAATATATTAAGGAATGTAGCGAAGCCGAAAAAGCCCGCAAACTGCGACAATAGGGCTGCACTGAGCTGAACTGATACGGATCATGAGTACCCCGCTTTCTTTTGTTGGCGCTATCCCCATTGAAAAAATTCGCTACAACGATCAGGGGCTGGTACCTGCGATCGCACAGGACTATCTCGATGGCACGGTGCTAATGATGGCCTGGATGAACCAGTCATCGCTGCAAAAAACCCTGGAAACTGGCGACGTTTGGTATTGGAGCCGGTCCCGCCAGGAACTCTGGCACAAGGGGGCCACATCGGGGCATCTGCAAAAACTTAAGGCCATTCGCTACGACTGTGACAGTGATGCACTACTGCTGACCATTGAGCAGGTGGGCGATATTGCCTGTCACACGGGGGAACGTAGCTGTTTTTACCAGGTGGATGGTGGAAGTACACCGCCGCCGGCAGATACGCTATCCCAGGTGTATGGGGTCATTTGCGATCGCAAAGCCAATCCCCAGCCCGACTCTTACACCAATAAGCTCTTTGCCGGTGGCGACAATAAAATTCTCAAAAAAATCGGTGAAGAATCCGCCGAAGTCGTGATGGCCTGTAAAGACGACGAACCCGACGAAATCGCCGGGGAAGTTGCTGACTTGCTTTATCACACCCTGGTGGCCTTAGCTCACCACAACGTAGATATTAAAGACGTCTATCGCAAATTTCAATCGCGCCTATAACCCTGTAGGGGCGTTCTATGGAACGCCCCTACAGGGTCAACCCATGGCAAAATAGCAGTACAAATGCCCTATTTTGCCCATGGCCATTAAACCGTCTCAGATCCAGGCGATTTTACAACGCAAACGCAAGTACTTTCGCACGTTTGAGAGTAGCAACCTATCGGCGTTAGATACGTACCAAGACGCCTGGACAACACTGTGCAACGCCTCAGCCAACGAGCTGCAAGGCTGGCTGACGGCACACCCAGGCAATGTGGGAGCCCGTCCCCTACTAGATAACCTCCCCCCCCAAGGCATTCACCGTAGCCATCTTGGCTGGGGCAACCGCGAACATAGCCTGCAATGGGTCAAAGAACACCTCAGCGGCGTTACCACCTTTGCGGTAGACGGTTCACAGATTTTTTCGAGTAAAGACCTGTCGCTGCCCATTGCCCTGGTGCAGGTGGGCTGGTTTGAGAATCCCCACACATCTGAGGCAGACTTCACCAAAGACATCTAGCTAGACATTCTGACACCCCACGATTTAAAGGCCCACGATCCGGCTACGCCAGCAGAGCGCATCGTTAATCTGCGCCGATTTCAAATGGAAACCGAACGGTTGGTGCGCTACATCGAACAGGTTAAAACGCCCGAACAGTGCCTGGTTTTTTTTGATGGCTCCTTAGTGGCCACCTTTGCCGATGCCTATGAAGAGGAGGCCCGCAGAGCCTATGTCAAAGCCCTGTTGAAACTAGTCAGAGCCAGCGAACATCATCGAGTGCCGCTGGTGGGGTATGTGGACACCAGCTATGCCCATGATTTGACCACATTGTTAGAGCTGTTTGTGGGCATAGAGGGGATGCCGGCGGTACATGACGCTCAAATGCTAAATCGGTTTATGGAATGGGGGGACTGCACGCCGATTTTTAGATGCGATCGCACCGGTATCTTGGCCGACTACAAAGAACACGCTGACCGCATCACCTTTACCTATCTCAAAACCAACCAGGGTTACCCAGCCAGAATTGAAATGCCCCGCTGGATGTATGAAGCAGACATCACCGAGCAGACACTCAACTGGGTCAGGGCGGAAACCATCGTTGGCGGCGGCTATCCCTACGCCATTGAAACCGCTGATCAAACCGCCGTATTACAAACCCACGACCGCCAAATATTTTTCCGTATTCTCCAAGACTGGGCCAGCAGTGAAGATCTCAACCTGCGCTGGTCTCGCAAAATGATGAGTAAGCTCCGTCGTCGCTAACCATAACGCAACATTACGGCCTCTCACATTCATTCCCCTTTAGTCTCATAATCCGCCTAGCCATCTTTCCAAGAAAAATCACTAAGCAAAAATACTTAGCTACCCGAAGTCAAGCGCTACGGGCCTATACACGGCTCCACAGCTGCATCCAAGCTTAAATCCATGGATTAATGAGAGGGTCATTGACTTTTGTTGTGTTTAATTGAGTTTCAGTAAGCTTTTTCAAAACCGTTCTCGCCCCATTCATAGACTTGATAACGAACGGAGGACGAGAACTCCTAGGCGCAGGGTTAGCTACCATGGCTGCCCTGCAATTTTTCTTGGCATCGTTTTAGCAAAAGGATTTGACCCCCATGACTCTGCCTTTATTAAGCCATCCAACTAGCTGCCAAAATCAGCGAGTGAATGGATTTGAAGTGCCCGGTGACGAGCAACCTCGCATTTTCTCCATGGCATTATTGCTAGATGACCAGGAAATTGAAGCCCTGATTCTGGCGGCCTACCGTCGCATTTTTAATGAGCAGCAGCTCCTCGCTTGCCACCGCGATCGCTATTTAGAATCCCAGCTCCGTAGTTCTCAGCTATCCGTGCGGGAATTCATTCGCGGGCTACTGCTGTCTGAATCTTTTAGACGCCTCAACTACGAATGCAGCAATAACTACCGCTTTGTAGACATGTGCATCCAACGGGTGCTCGGTCGCCAGGTTTACGATCAGCGTGAAACCCTAGCCTGGTCAATTGTGCTCGCAACAGAAGGCATCACAGGATTTGTAAATGCCCTACTTAGCAGTGATGAGTATCTAGACACCTTTGGTGACGCCACCGTGCCCTCCCAGCGGCGACGGGTTCTTCCTCAGCAGTCCATGGGAGAACTGCCCTTTGAGCGCATGCCCCGCTACGGTAGCGATCATCTAGCCCAGCTCCAGGCACTGGGGAATGATTTCTCCGGTGGCGACGGTGTCTTTGGCGATGGTATGCCCCCAGAAGGGCTGCGGAAAGTGGGAGCCGTCATTACGGTGGCAGGGGCTCTGCTCTTAACCAGTGGCATTCTTGCGGTTGTTCTATCTTGGTTTGGCTGGCTAAAAATCAAGCAGAGCATAATATCTCAGCCCTCCCCCAGCAGGGCTAACCGCCCCACCTACTCCCACTCATTAAAGGTAGGTGGGGCTTGCCGTTGTCTGGAGCGGCGGGTGTCTTGCCAAGCGCTGCCAATACCTTGCAAAACGCCTCGACCCACCAGGCCAATGCCTCGACCCACCACTTCGGTCAGTACATACACCACAGTGCTGCCCACCATAGCAATCACTGCTCGGACACGAGGGCTCAGGGCATCACGGGTTTCAAGCAGTAGGGTCATGGCCCAGGGTAACCCCGACAGCTGGTCTAGCTCGCTGCGACGGGGCGCATAAATCGGCGTTAGCATCATGCCGCGCGGGCCCAACGTATACAGACGATACTGACTCTCAAAGATGGCCGTAGGCTCATTGACC
>CALBPH010000257.1 GCA_937899365.1 uncultured Leptolyngbya sp. | reverse complement strand
AGCATGAGCCAGCCATCCCAGGACTATGCTGTGCTGCATGTCAATTCCACAACGGGGAGTGATGAATTGGGGACTGGTGATGTAGAACAGCCCTATAAAACAATTACCCAGGCTGTACGGATGGCACCGACTACCAGTGCGGTGCTCCTATTAGCACCGGGCCATTACAGTCGAGAGTCTGGGGAGAGCTTTCCGCTACGTCTGCGGCCTGGTATGACAATCCAAGGTAATTCTGGGGAGACTCGTAACACGATCATTGCGGGTGGAGGAGAGTTTCGAGGGGACGATCAGACGCAAAATGTCACCATTGTTACCTCTGATCGCTCCGGTCTGGCGAATGTTGCGGTGTCTAACCCGAAGGGAAGCGGCGTCTGGATTACGGGTGGTACCCCTGTCTTGCGGAGAGTGGCCCTGGTTTCTAATGCTGTTGCGGGAGTTCAGGTTGCCAATGGGACACCTGTGATTGAGAACAGCTATTTCAATCGTAATCAGCAGGGGATATCGATTCGAGGTACGGGGCGCGCCATCGTCAGGGGCAATTATTTTGAAGCGACGGGCCGAGCCATAACCGTGGCCAGTCCGGCCACGCCAGCTATTAATAACAACCGCATTGCTCGTAACGATGTGGGCATTGCCCTAAAGAACAATGCGCGTCCTGTTTTAGAAGCGAATGTACTGGATGGCAATGGACGTAATGGTGTGGTGGAAGTTGATGCTGTTGAAACTGCTGTAGCCCCATCACCTGTACCGTCGGCACCACCGGCGACAGCCACTCCATCTCGTCGTTCTGAGCTGATTGAGGAAACAGTTGCGATTACTCGGCCAGCCGCGGATGCTCCTGTCTTATCGGCGGTGGCTGTTGAGCGCAGGGCTGTCCTAGAGCCTGCGCCTGTGCCCGACGAGGAGCCTGAGGCTGACGCTGCCCAGGCTGACGTTACCTCCATGGGTACTGGGGATGTTGTCTCTGGTGCAGATGTGCCGGACCGGGAGATCGCATCGTTTAGACAGCATTTAGCCACTTCGACGATTTCTGCTCCGTCAGCCCCTGCCCCCGTAACGGCAGAAGAACGGCCAGCAATTTTGCAACGACGCCAGTCTCTGCCCGCTGAAGCTGGCATACCTTTATCAGAGGAGCTGGCAACAGAGGAGCTAGAGGAGCTGGCAACAGAAGAACCGGTATCTGAGCCCCTGGCGGCAGAGGCGCTAGCAGCGGAGGATGCTGTTGCGATCGCAGTTATTCCAGCGGCTGGGCCAACGGTTGTGCCAGATACTCCAACTGACGAAGATAAAGGGGGTATCTCAAAGCTATTAGCGCGGTTAAATCAAAGTTCTGCTGCACCCATCGCCTCGCCTCAGCCGATTGATAACAGACCCGCCGTCGATAATGCTGTAGTTGCGTCTGGGCAGCGGTTACCGGTTCCATCGGCCACAATTCCCAGTAGCGGCGGCTCGGCAAATTTGTCTCCCCCTGGAACCCTCTCCCTGGCCAGGTCGTTTCGCTATCGTGTGCTGGTAAATATGGCTGATTCTGATGAGTTACAGACACTTGTGCCCGACGCATTTCGCACCCGTGTGGGGAGTGATATGTTTATGCAAGCCGGAGCCTATGTGGATGAAGTGGATGCCCAGGAACGGCTGGGTTGGTTGCGAGAGAATGGGATTGACGGCAGAGTTGATCTGAGAGAGTGATGGTTAGGCACTAGGCAGTACAAGATAGGGAGTGGGGGTGCTGTTAGAGCCTCTCACTCCCCCTTGTCTAAAAAAATGTCAATTTTAGAAGATCATATCCAGGTCAAACCCATGAAGATCAAGGCAGTGGAGGGCGCCAGAGCTGGACTCATTTTGCCAGGTGGCCACCAGTAGCTCATGGGAACTTAGGGGCGTAATGGCGGTCGTTCCTGCGGGGCCTTCAATGCCGCCAATGGGGTAGAGATCGCGATCTAGCAATAAAATACGACCTTCGGCATTACCAAAGAGATAGCCCCAGGGCAGATCGAGCATGAGGGTAGGGCAGATATCTAATCTCATGCGGGTTATGCGCAGGGGCTTAAGGGTTAGAAAAATGACTGTTTGGGGGGCATGGATATCGATGGCCATCCATTGATGGGGCTGACGCATGGGTGTTAACTGCCCCAGGCTAATACCCAAATCTAATGACGTTAGGTACATACCGCGCCGGTTCCACAGCTGTAGCTGAGTTCCGGTTTTGCCAGAATGACCCACAATGACCAGGTGACCCCCGTTAACGGCTAAAACCTGTTGGATATGCACATCTGGACATAGGGGCCGTTTGATAGGAGCGCGCGTCTGGGCAGATATCGGCACGATGGTCATTTGCTTAGCCTGGGGTGTGACGGTAACTGCCCAGCGCTGGCGGGGCTCAATCGCCACCATGGAGGATGGTTGCCAGGTGGTGAGCGGCGTTAGTAATTCAGCCGTAGCTCCGTGCCAGAGGGCGTTCTTAGTACTGACGATCAGGCCGGTCTTGGATGGATATAGTCCTTGAACGGGGCTATCTAAAACTTGTTGGGAGCAGCTGAGGGATTGTTGTTGTAAGCGGGCTAGCTGATCGCCACAGGCGAGCAATGTCTGGGGGATGGATGCGGTTTCAGCGGGGCTGGTGAGTTCTTTGAAATGTGTGACGGGTTTGGCTAACGGTTGAAAAGGGTCTGGTGTGTAAGGGCAATAGGTTATCGGTGGCTGATGGAGAATACGTGAGCGATCAAGGCTGAGGGGATCTAATGCGCGCAACTCCGCTAGCATGTCGGTGGCGTTGGCATATCGCCGGGCCGGTAACTTTTCTAGGGCCTTGGCAATAATGGGTTTGAGTGGTTCTAGCAGGCCTTCTGTGTTGGGTAGCTGGTTGAGGTGAGCTAACTGTAGGGCCGTAGGGGTGCCTGTAAATGGACGCTTACCCAGCAGTAGCTCAAACAGCATGATGCCGACCGCATAGACATCTGCGGCTGGGGAATATTGACAGTAAAAGCGTTCTGGAGCCATGTAGGCGGGTGAGCCTGTCTGGCCTAGTCCTTTGGGGTTAGGCTGATCTTGCACCAGTTTGGCAATACCAAAGTCTGAAATCTTGGCCCGCCAGCGACCGTCGCTGTAGCTCAGTAGAATATTCTCTGGCTTGATATCACAGTGGACGATTCCTTGCTGGTGGGCGTGGGCCAGACCGCACAGTACATCGGATATTAAATCTAGAATATCGGCCAGGCTCAGGGGACTGAGCATGTGCGATCGCAATGTTCCCCCTGCACAATACTCCAATATCAACCGTCGACCATCGTCAGCATGCTCTACGGCATGGCAGGCGACGATGTTTGAATGAGCCAAACTCATCAAACAGTGCAACTCTCGCAAAAAAGCATGGGTGGGCAGGCTATGGCGATGAAGATACTTAATCGCTACCAGTTGGCCTGTCTTTCGATGAATTCCACAGTAAACTCGCCCAAACTGACCGTTGCCTACCAGCCCCAACAGGCGATAGCTAGATCGCTGACGGCTCATATTCACATCGCTGTATCCATTGGCATTCCTTTATGCTCCCTGTTCCACCAGCAGAGTCATAATCTCAGCATGGGAAAGACGTTGCTCCACACCTGCCTCTGCCATGGTTAAACGCTCTTTTATCCCAAGAACAAAACAGTTTTCTTCAGCGCCTAGGGACTCGCAATCGGTTAGGACACAGTGCAGCGGCTGGCCACTCAACTCACTAAAAAATGCCTGCAAGGCCCCCGTTTCTAAAAAACCCACGGGGCGTTCTAGCCTGGGGGCATGGTCAATAAAGGCCGATGCCCTAACTTTAATCACCAAAAAGCCTTGCTCACGGTAGTTAGAATCTAAGCTGATCTGGCCCCATCCATGGGTCAGCCAACACTGCCGTAAGGCTTGTAAAAACTCCGGCATAGATAGACTGGTCACAGGCCGATTGTAATAATCGGTCATTTCCTCACAGAAACGGGTGTAAAAGTTTTTTCCCCACCAGCGCCCGCAGTTGTACAACACCAGCATCGATGCCCGCCCGGTCTCGTTATCCAGACCGGCATAAATTGCTTGAATCGGGGTATCAGGCAGGGCCAGCAACCGCTCACCCCGACGGTTTTCTAGCAACCCTAGCTCTAGCGTGCCGTGCACGTAGACATCGGTGGCAAAGTAGTTAGCCGTCAGGTTAGTTTCTGCCAGTAAGTCGGCTACCAGTACCATGGCAATCAGTCCTTAGGTGCTCCGATTAAAAAACACGCTTCTCTATGTGAAAGAAATTCTATCATCAGAGAGTTTACTCAAATGTTCTAGAAGAGAGTCTATGTCTAGGCTTCACAATTTGGCCTGGCCCATGATTACACTACTCCTCAGTTTCTGATATCTGCAATAGCTGCTGTGCCGATTCTAAAGAAGGTTTGAGCAGCGCAAACTGGGAGTCGGTTAACAGTCGAGGCAGCTGCTGATTGAGGGAGCGATGCAGCAAGGTATCAATGGCTTCGGTCCTATAGACATCTACCATGGTGGGTAGCCATCCCTCCAATCGCCGTCGCCCGAGGTTTACATCGTCCACCAGCATGCCCAGGGCCGCGTAGCGCAAAATCAGAATGGTTTGCTTGATGCTTTGCTCTAGGGCCGCGGTATTGTCCTGGACGTTGGCAGGCAGTCGATCCACCAATTCTTGAATCAGGTTAACTTCCCACTCCCGTAGCTGACGGTAGGCTCTGACGCGATCGGCTAGGCTGCTAACATATCGGCTGAGTCCGCCAATTTCTTTGGCGGTGAGATAGCCCCGATCGGGTTTAAGCTCAATTTGTCGCAGAATGTGTTGGCTGAGGGGCGGTGTGGTCATGACGATTCTAGGATGCTTTTTATTTATGGGCTAGAGGTCGGCCCTAAAATAATGCTGAGAGGTCTTCTAGGGTGAGAGTGTCGTCTTCTATGGGGTTTGTAACCTCATCGTTACTAAATGCTTCCCAGTCGTCTGAGGATAGCACCGTTGTTGACTGCTGCCAGGGAAAGGTACTAAAAAATTGCCCAACGGTTTCATAGGGAGTACCGGCGATATCTAGACTCTCGGGGCTTAGTAGAGGGCTGCCATACCAGTTGAATTGTCCAAAAAAATCACTGACCGATAGGGGGTCTTGTTTCTGGTGGTTTAGGGCGTGCAGCCTGGCTGGCTCACTCATGACAACGGCTCCCCAGAGCGTAGTCGTTTTTCAATGTCGATGGCGGTGGCCCCTTCATTTAACCAAAATGCCGCGGCATCGATTCGTTCCTTGGCACCGAGTAAAAACTTACAGTAGGTTTCACCCATGGAATAGCATTGAATTTCAATGCAGCTAAGTTGTTTGCGGACCATTTCGGTGAAAAAACCAGCGTATAGCCCCGCATAAAGATAACAGACTGGTTTACCCACATCTCCTAGGGTACGTGCTACAGCTGAGTCAAAGAGATTGATAAACATAAATCCCTGTTGACGATCGGCCATATCAATTTCCCAGCGTCCCCAGCCTTGGGCGGTAAAAGGCCACCACCAGGTTTCTAGGAGAAACATCAGATTGGCCTGCTGTGGGCTGACTTTGTACTCACGCTCAAACCACTGATCAAAAAATAGTGAGTCTTGTTTACCCCATTCCACACCAATGGAATACATTACCGCTGCTGAGGCTGCGCCTACCTCTTCTTCCAAGCCTTCTAACAGGCCGATGATAAAGTCTTCGCTGGTCAGAATGTTGCGACTGCCATTCCAGTCGGCAATGGTGCCCTCAGATTCATTGAACTGGAAAAAATCGGCAAAGTTGTAATGGTTGTGCTTTTGGGGATATTTCTGGCGCAACGTATGGGCGCGAACCGACGGGGTGTCCATAAGACCTGATGTACCTGCGCTTACTTTCAGGGTAACCCTATTGACCTAGTAAAAGTCTGGCCTGAGCCAAAATTGGGCAAAATAGCTCAGCCTCTTGGGGGGTGAGATATTGGCGGACGATATCCTGCATGGCCTTATAGGTAAGGTCGCAGCTTTTTTGGGCTTTAAAGGAGCGCATTACTGACTGAAACCAGAGTAGGAAGTTCTCCTCTAAACCCTCCTCATCTGCCACTAATAGGGCATGGGCGCAAAATCTGAGCCCACTGACGGCGTCTCGCTGCCACTTGGCACTAAAGTCTACTTTGCACCGACGCAGCAGTTTGGGGTTGGTGGCTTTTAACTTTTGTTTAACCTGGCGGATAATATCCTTTTCTGCTTTCTGGATTTTTTGATAGGCGCTAAACCTGAGACGTGCTGTTTGCAGGTAGTTTTGCAAAAATAGCAGTTCTGTATCGGTAGCATAGCGGCCATCGACTTCGCGGACGAGGGTTTGCAGCTGACTGAGCATGGGGATGGAATTTAGTGGGAAGACGCTGTGTGCAACGTCTGTATATTTTCGAAACAGGGAGATTAGGCTATTAATAGCGGGGAATGGTGTTGTCTACAAGTCGGGCGTAGGCATCGATACCGCCGGATAGATTTTTGGTACGGTCAAACCCCTGGCGCTGCAGCCATTGGCACATCTGGGCAGAGCGCATACCGTGGTGGCACATGACGATGGTTTCGAGGCTGGGATCTAGGTGGTCAAAGATATGATCGGCCCAGTCAGCGTATTGCCCCAGGGGCAAGTGGATAAAGTTGGGTAGGTTTGCGATCGCAACTTCCTCTGGTTCCCTGACATCCACCAGCTGTAAATCGTCTTCAGCCAGCCGCTGGGCAAAGTCTGGCGCTGCAATTTCATCTACACCTGCAATTCCGTACACGGTTACTCTCCGATAGTTCCACCACTTACTACATATAGGTTATCGCTTGTGAGCTGATTCGGTGGGCGTGGCTCTGATGGCTTCTGATATAACTGGAGCCTAATAATGGCCACCCTTCAGGGATCGGACGGTCGCAGTGTGTTGATTTCACTAAGTTGATTAGGGCAGCCGCCCATCGCCATATTCAGGCTGGCTTTTTAGACCTGATTAGATCTTTTCTTTAGATCTGATTAGATCTAAAAATCTGAAAAGTTGGTGTAGGCACCCTATCGATTAATTACCGATTGATTTTTAGTGTTGAGTAAAGGAGCTCTGGGGGAGCATGAATGACACTAATGGCCCACTAATACAGACGGGGGATGTTCCAGTCACCTTGCTTCGGGTTGAGGCTGGATATACCAACTATAAAGGCGAAGTCTACGATAAGAACGGTGTGTTTATTAACTTTCCCAGGGAGCTGGGCAGTAAACAAAGAGCGAACATAGACCCTGCTTCGGTTAAGAGGCAATTTAAGCAAAAACGGGTTGGTTGTGTTGTTCAGGAGAGAAGAAATTACTCGTACTACCACTGGACCTATGAAACACTCCCGAAGCTCATTTATTTAAGCAAGAACAAAAAAGAACTGGGTGTTGATAA
The DNA here is from genome assembly GCA_937899365.1 of uncultured Leptolyngbya sp. Lineage (GTDB taxonomy): Bacteria > Cyanobacteriota > Cyanobacteriia > Phormidesmidales > Phormidesmidaceae > Leptothoe. The sequence goes on along the minus strand of CALBPH010000257.1, from coordinate 740 downwards.
GCTGTATTTCCACTTTGGGCGGATTGGACATCCCTATCAAAGGGAGGCTTTGCGGAGATTAGGGTTTAATCGATGGCAAATCTTAGATGCTAAAAAAATAGAGTCTTTAAAAGCGAAGGAGATAGTTGTTGTTAGGCTAAACGAGTCTCGTTTGAAGCCGAGTTTTCAACTTTGTCAGACCATTAAATCAGCCTTTGTACAACAGCCCGTGCAACGACCCTACCGTAAGATTTATCTCACGAGAGATCATGTGAAAACGGGGCGAAAGTTGATCAATGAGTTTGAGTTAAGAGATCTTTTAGTATCCTATGGATTTCAAACCATTGTTGCTGATAATTTAACTGTGGCAGCTCAGGCCAGGCTGTTTAACGAATCTGAATATATTGTCAGTCCCCATGGTGCGGCCTTGGCCAATATCGCATTTTGTGAGCCAGGGACTAAAGTTTTAGAGTTGTTTAATCAAGCGGATAGGTCCATATGGAGTCCGCTCTATTCCACGATTGCCCAAGCGTGCAATCTTGAGTTGGTGCCGGTTGCGCCCGCACATACCAAAGAGATCTCTGCCAGCAACCATCGATCAAATTTTTATGCTGATTTGAATGCTATCAAACGTGTCTTTGCCCATTGGCGACTATAGCCGCATACTACATTGGCATTGCTGATCATCGGGATGATTTTATCTGCAAGATACTGTCAAGTAGCCTGTCTAACTGATCGGTTCATCCTCTAAATCAGCAACG
>CALBPH010000256.1 GCA_937899365.1 uncultured Leptolyngbya sp. | reverse complement strand
CCCGCGCGCAGGGGGCGGGCTTGGTGTTCGCTCCTTGTCTGGGTCAGATTCAGCTAATTGGGTCGAGTATCCGATGCCATAGCCAGCTTAACCAGGGCACTACCTTTTACATTCAGCTCCCCATGACAATGATTGAAACATCTCCTCAGCTCAATGTGCCAGTGTCGGGTGAAGCCAAAAATCCTGCTCTACCCAAGCAGCGCTACGAGATTTTAGTGGTTGAAGATGCCCCCACCAATCGTTTGTTACTCAAAAATATTTTGGGTAATGCTGGGTTTGAAATCTGTGAAGCTGAAAACGGTAAGCAGGCAATTGAGCAATGGCGGCGATCTCGACCATCGCTGATCCTGATGGATATTCAAATGCCGGTCATGAATGGCTATGATGCCACCGCCTATATCAAGCAGCATGATCCTCACCTGCCCATCATTGCCCTGACGGCCAGTACCTTTAATGAGCAGCTAGAAGAGATTTTTGCTGTGGGTTGCAACGCCTGTATCCATAAACCTTTTAACCGTAAACACCTGCTACGAACAATTAACGAACATCTCTTGAGCACCCATAACACGGTCAGCCCACCTTCATAACGGGGTGTTGCCGATCCTCGTGATGATTTTCAGCAGAAAGATGTTGCCACTTAGCATGTCTAACCGCTCGGTTCATCCCCCTAAAGCAGTCGCGGCTGGCCAAAACTGAGTCAGGGGACCCTGTGAACAGCGCCAGCAAAAATTAAAAATACGCCTTAAAATACGGTAAGGAAATAGTAATGGTCTCCTCACATTCATGACCGACTGGAAAATTAATCTGCTCTACGACGGGGACTGTCCCCTGTGTCTGCGTGAGGTCAACTTTTTGCGAAAGAAAGACAGCGGTCGCGGTCTGGTGGCGTTTACAGACATTGCCGCTGACACCTATGACCCCGCTGCCAATGGTAATGTTTCGTTTGAAACGGCTATGGCCCGCATCCACGCTGTCCTACCCGATGGCACTGTTGTACAAAATGTTGAGGTGTTTCGCCGGGTCTATGGCATATTGGGCATCGGTTGGATGTATGCCCCCACCCAGAGGACCGTACTTGGACCCATGGTCGACAAACTGTACGACATTTGGGCCGACTGGCGCTTAAAGCTGACTGGTCGTCCGGATCTGGCCACTATTATTGCCCAACGCAACCAGCGCTGCCAACCAGACGAGGCTTGCCGGTTGTAGACGGTCTACACGATTAAACCAATGCCCATCGATCTAAGAAGCGATACGATTACGCAACCAACCCAGGGCATGAGGGATGCCATTGCCACCGCTGAGGTGGGGGACGATGTGCTAGGGGATGACCCTACCGTAAACCAGCTAGAGCGGTATGTTGCTGGTTTGTTGGGCAAAGAAGCGGCGGTGTTTATGCCCTCTGGCACCATGACCAACCAGATTGCACTGCGTACTCACACCGAGCCCGGTGACGAAGTCATTTTGGAGTCCCTGGCCCTTATCTACTACTACGTAGGGGGCGGTCCGGCGGCTCTCTCGGGGGTGAGGTGCCGTCTAGTCAAAGGGGACCGTGGTGTTTTTACCGCCAGGGACCTAGAGCAGGTGCTACGCCCAACCGATGTTCACTTTCCTAGGACTAAACTAGTCTGTCTGGAGAATACCCATAACCGTGGCGGTGGCAGAATTTATCCGCTCTCGGAGATCAGGGCTATTTCTAAAGTTTGTCAGCAGCATGGTCTCAAGCTTCACCTCGACGGGGCCAGGCTTTGGAATGCCTGCATCGCCCAGAATATTTCTGAGGTGGACTATGTGGAAGCGTTTGACTCGGTCAGCGTTTGTTTTTCGAAGGGGTTGGGGGCACCAGTGGGGTCTGCCCTAGCCGGGTCTAAGGCATTTATCGAGCGGGCGCGGCGGTTTCGTAAAATGTTGGGTGGTGGGATGCGCCAGGCGGGCATGATGGCGGCGGGTGCCATCTATGGTCTCAAGCACCACCGGGCCCATTTAAGAGAAGATCACTTCAATGCCCAAACCCTGGCCCAGGGGCTGCAGTCCATAGCGGGTATTGAGATTGATCCTCAAACGGTGGAAACAAATATTGTTTTGTTTCAAACCAAAGTGTTGCCGGCTCAGGTACTGGCGGAGCGGCTGAAGCTCAAGGGCGTGTATGTGTTACCGGTGGGGCCAAATACCATTAGGGCCGTCACCAATTTAATGGTGAATGAGCAACAGATTAACCAGGTGCCGGACCTGGTTGAGCTGGCTTTGAATAACGCTTAAGGCGAGATTCAACCCAATGTCTCTTTATGGGGAGCGCCGTTGGCTAGGCATTGCAGAAATTTGAGCTGTGGGTCCCTAAGCTCAACCGCTGGATTAGCCTTCAAAATAGTGTTGAGCGCGTTAGGGTAACTGTCTCCCTGCTGGATCAACAATGCCGCTAGATCCGTACCGGTGCGTCGCCGTCCGCTGGAGCAGTGAATGGCAACCCCTTGGCCCAGGGCATGCTGGCTGTCTACAAAGGTTTTAATTTGGGTGAGCTGGTCCAGGCTAGGAGCGGTACCACCCTGGATGGGGACCCAAATGTGGGGTATGGCGTTTGTTTGATACAGGTCTAAGTTAGAGCTGTCGCTGAGTAAGGAGACAAGGGCGTGAATGCCATGCTGCTTTGATAGGACGGTTAGCTCAGGTTCAGTGGGTTTGCGTAGCCCGGCCAGACGGTCCGGCACGATCCACCAAGGACTGATGGCAGATAAGGGCGCTGGCAGTTCTGGCATGGCTGATAGGTGTGGTGATCGGTATTGGGCGGCTATGACAGGGGACGAATACAGCGGGGGTCGGGTAGGGTGGCTTTTTGCGGGTCGCGGGAGAACCCAACCGCGGTGCGTTTGCTGACGGCTACTAGCATGCGCATAACGGGTACTTCAATCAGCACACCGACGACGGTGGCAAGGGCGGCACCGGAGTTGAGGCCAAAGAGCATGACTGAGGTTGCGATCGCAACCTCAAAATGATTACTCGCCCCAATCAACGCCGCCGGAGCCGCATCTTCATAAACCATGCCCATCTTTTGGGCCGCCACATAGGTAATCAAAAAGATAAAATTCGTCTGCAAAAACAACGGCACCGCAATCAGTACAATATGCAGCGGATTGCGAACGATCAGCTCACCCTTAAAGGCAAACAGCAGCACCAGGGTAACCAACATAGCAATGATCGCCACTGGTCCCAGGTACTTTAAAAACACCCCCTCAAACCAAGCCTTGCCCTTAGTTCTCAAAATCCAGCTGCGGGAAACAGCCCCAGCCAACAGCGGCAGCCCCACATAGATCAGCACCGAGAGCACTATGGTTTCCCAAGGAACAATCAAATCATTGGCGGATAGCAACCAGCCCCCCAGCGGCGCATACAGAAACAGCATGGCTAACGAATTCACCGCCACCATCACCAAGGTGTGCCCCTGGTTGCTATAGGACAAATAGCCCCACATCAGCACCATGGCAGTACAGGGAGCAATCCCCAGTAAAATTGCCCCAGCAATGTAGGAATTCGCCAGGGTGACCTCACTGCCACGAATAAGCTCCGTACCTGTAATCAGCGGCTGAAACAGCCACCCTAAAAAAAACTGGGCCAGGACCACCATGGTAAAGGGCTTAATCAGCCAGTTGACCACCAGGGTCAAAATCACCGGCTTTGGCGTTCTAGCCGCCCGTTTAGCCTGGGAAAAGTCAATTTTCACCATGATGGGATACATCATAAAGAAAAGACAGATCGCAATGGGGACCGACACCTGATAGACGCTCATGGCATCCAAGGTCTCTGCAATAGCCGGAAACGTACGTCCCAACAGAATTCCAGCCACAATGCAAACCGCTACCCACAGGGTGAGATAGCGTTCAAATATATTTAATTCGCCCCCCGCCTGGGGCGGAGCCTGAGTATAGTCGCCAGTCATAGAAAGCCTCCTGATGTCGGTTCTGCCAAAATTTTGCGTGAACGAAATTTGAAAAATTGGTACCTATTATTGATACCTATTACAAATAGCCAGCCACCTTCCGAGCCAGCTCCGCCATGCGACAGGAATATCCCCATTCGTTGTCATACCAGGCCAATACCTTTACCTGAGTGCCATCCACCACCATGGTGGATAGGGCATCAATAACCGACGACCGAGGATCGTCCTTATAATCGACCGACACCAGGGGCCGTTCCTCATAGCCCAGAATTCCTGCCAGCTCACCCTCAGCGGCGGCTTTAAACAATCGATTAACCTCCTCTACGGTGGTGGGTCGAGACACCTCAAATACACAGTCGGTGAGCGATGCATTTAATAGCGGCACCCGGACCGCAAGCCCGTTGAGCTTGCCTGTTAGCTCGGGGTAAATCATAGTGATAGCCGTCGCTGACCCAGTGGTGGTAGGAATTAGCGACAGCCCAGTGGCCCGAGCCCGGCGCTGATCCTTGTGGGGGTTATCGACAATGGTCTGGGTATTGGTCTTGGCGTGGATGGTTGTAATCACCCCGAGCGCAATCCCCAATCCTTCCTGGATGACTTTAACCACCGGAGCGAGGCAGTTGGTGGTACATGACGCCGCCGTCAGCAGATGGTGTTCGGCAGGGGTGTAAAGATGGTCGTTAATGCCGTAGACGACATTAAGCGCCCCCTGTTTGACCGGGGCAGCAACAATTACCTTTTGAACACCATGCTTAAAATAAGGGGCCAACAGCTCAGGCGTACGAAACTGACCTGAGCATTCGAGCACCATATCCACCCCTAGCTCATCCCAGGGCACCTGGTCCGGGGTAGCATGGGCGCTCACGCTTACGGGTTTGCCATCAATCAAGATACGATCGTCACCAACGGCGTCAACATCTCGACCCCAGCGACCATGGACAGAATCAAACTTAAGTAGATGGGCCGCCGCCGTAGCCCCACCGGCAATTTCATTGATGTGAGTAACGTTCAGATGCGGCCAAGCCGCCCGTAGAACGAGGCGCCCGATTCTACCAAACCCGTTAATTGCAATCCTTGCCATAGCCCGGTGACCTCTCGGAGTGCTATGACAATTATTTCAATTTAAGTTGAAATGTCAAGTGAGCTACGACACAAACCCTTGCAGGTCGCTCAAAAACCGCCGTTGCTGATTTAGTTAGAGGATGAACTGCTCGATTAGATAGACCATGGGACAAGCATCTCGCCGATAAAATCATCCCCAGGCTCAGCAATACCCAAAACCAATTTAATCAATATTAGACAGCTATCGATCTAGTTTGGGTGCAAATAGATCCTGACCCAGTTGAGTTAAGGTAAACCCCTCAACGGTGCCATCCTCCCCGAGGGAAAATGCCACGGTAATATCCACAATCTTGGCAAAAAACTCGGTTTCTGAGCTGGGATAAAGCACAAACGCATCCTGTCCTGTGGCCTGACCCACCAGCTGATTGTCTTCAATCCAGAGGTTTACCTGCAGTTCTGGCAACAGCTGATAAAGACCAACATACTTTTCGTAGAGAGCTGGGTCGATATCCACCGCCTCAGGAGCCTGGGGCATTGTATAGGGTTCATCAAAAAGAATCGCGGCTAGTCCATCGGTGATGGGGGTCGGTGGTTGGTTATCCAGGTTTAAGAGAACGGCAATGGTCAGGTCTTCTTCGGGGTATTGAATGAGGCTAGATAAAAAGCCATTAATGCCGCCATTATGGTGAATACGCTGTCGCCCCAGGTAAGAATCATTCACCAAACCATAGCTGTAGAATGTATCTGGGAAATACTCAGGGGTATCCATTTGGGCTGCTGGAGTGGTGAGCAGTGTGATGGAATCTTTACTCAGGATCGACTGTGCCGCCGCTGTGCCGTAAAGCCATTGGTTCCAGGTGGCTAAGTCTTCTAGAGTGGAGTAAAGGCAACCGGCCCCCTGGGGTAGGCTCATGTCAATGGGTTCAGTTTGCAGATAGAGATCGGGCCCAATAAAGATATAGCCCTGGGCCAAGTTGGTAATGACGGCATTAGGAATCTCATATCCCGTATTGTTCATCGCCAGGGGAGAGAATATATTCGTCTGCACATAGTCGGCATAGGGCTGTCCTGAGACGACTTCTAAAATATGCGTCAGCAGCACATAGCCAGAATTGCTGTACTTAAAGGCTTCTCCTGGGGTAAAGTCCAGCGGTAGATCTTGAAAGCGCTCGACTAGCTGCTCCGGGGTAGAGGGCAGCCGCATCCATTCGGCGATGTCAGGAAAATTCTCACCGCTGAGATACTCGGGAATACCTGAGGTGTGGGTTAACAGATGGTGAAGCGTAATGCGATCGCCATTGGGATAGTCGGGCAGGTAGGTGGCAATGGGTGCTTGCACATCGACTAGGCCCTGTTCTTGAAGTTGTAGAATCGCGACGGCGGTAAACTGCTTCGTAATGGAGCCGATACGAAATTTGGTTGCTGGAGCATTGGCAACAGTATGTTCACGGTTGGCCAGGCCGTAGCTACGGATGAATGCTGGCTCGGCTCCATGGGTGATGATGACATTGCCAGAGAGACGACCGGTTTCATCATAGGCGTTGAGATAGGCATCGATCTCAGCGATTTTATCGACGCTGAGGGTGGCAGGTGCAACCTGACTCGTCAGCGTTGGCATTATTGCAATCATAGATATGTCCTGTGGATTCTGTTCGGCTAATGGCTGAAGCGTCGGAGCAGTCTCCTGGCCAATAGCGTTGGGGTGCCATAGCAGACTAATGACCATGCCTAGCACCGTGAGTCGGGCTGTTTTAACTCGCCTGAGCATAATTTTTTTTAAGCGCTGCTGATCCTCGAGATGACGTTATCTGCAAGGTGCTGGCGTGTAGCATGTCTAACCGATTGGTGCATCCCCCAAATCAGCAACGGCTGAGAAACATATCCGTACTCTAGCCATAAGCCCCACAGGGGCTCCATAGCGAAAGGTCATCCCTAACCATGACGTTTGTCATGTCGTTCTAGATAACAGTCATACCGTGCTAAACGGAGACAAATATTTGATCAGTACTTTTAAGATGGGTTGTGCCCTAATGGGTTTGCTCACAAACCCTGACGCACCCACCATTTTCGCCCGCAGCCGATCGGCAATGCGGTCGTTGTTTGTAACGATAATAATCGGCGTGTTTTTAAACGTAGAAATGCGTCGAATTTGGGCACACAGCTCATAGCCGTTGGCAACGGGGAGAACCAACTCCAAAAAGATCAGCTTGGGACTGTAGGCCATTAGCTGAGGTAACACTTGCATAGAATCAGAAATGTTGGCATAGCCATAACCGGCTCCCTGCACGATTTCTTCCATGGCCTGACTATCGTTGGGATTGTCATCCACATAGACCACCGCAGTATGGCCGAGCTGGCCATCGGCCGATGGCCTACCCATGCCAGACGCAGTGGGTAGTGAGCGCTTCACTCTTGGTTGAGTTACCGAAACTTTATCCAATAAGACGTCTATTTTTTTCAAGACAAATCTGGCAGAAACGGGTTTGCGCTCATAGGTGTCAAACCCGTATTGGAGCAGCATCTGCCCCGTCACAGTCGGGGCCGCCATGGCAATGACTGGAATCAGCCAGGTGGCACTGGATTCTTTGAGGATTTTGATCGCCTGCCAGCCATTAAGGCCCAGCGCGTCTATATCCATGACTATGACGTCAGGAGACTCGGTGACGGCCAGGGTTAACCCTTCATCCCCTTGCTTAGTCGAAACCACCTCGTGCTCGTACAGCATGAAGGCATGTTCAAGGATTTGACGACTGGCTCTATCGTTGTCCACTAATAGAATTTTAGCCATCGATATTAGTCATACATAAAAGCTAAAACTCCTAACAACTGCTTAAAGCCGAAAGCTAATTTGGTACAGGCATACTCCAATTTTCTTCCCAATAATCCTGAATAGTTGTTTAAGCTTCTATTTAAGCAACTCTACAGAAAAAATCAGCCAGTTGACTTAAAAAATCAGCCAATTGACTATATTGGACTGTTTTTTATGAATTTTTTAAACGGACTTGCAACATAAACTTTTTTTTGCATAGTTTATGTGTCGTGTGTCAGGGCATTTAAACGTGAGACACCACCTGCAACCCAGGTGGTGTCTCACGTTGTGTTCACGTGATTAGTGACCATTAAACGGAAAAATCGCCGGAAGCCAAAGGAAAATAGGG
>CALBPH010000255.1 GCA_937899365.1 uncultured Leptolyngbya sp. | reverse complement strand
AGCTGATGTTTAAGGCGATCAGTACGCCCGATAACCAGGGTAATGAGGCCTATAGTTTGCTCCTGCGCAGTTTATTTCTGTACGAATATCGTGACAATGGCGGTCGCTGGTTTGATCTAAACCCAGTGCTAAAAGAGACTAATCGGTTTCAAATCTGGCAGGTTGAGCATTAATGAACCGAATGTCAACCGAATGTCATTAAATGGCAAATAACAGATAAATAACAGTGGGCCATCACCCATTCAAACTTGTCCCATGTACCAGGCTGATCTCCTTGAAATTGTCACCCATAATCAGACAGCCCTAAACAACTTGAAAAGGGCCCTCACCCTTGGTCGTGGGCAGTTTTCATTAATCCTGGTGCGATGCAACTATCAGCGTCTGACTCGGCTATTGCTGGGCGATCTGGCTCAAACACAACGTTTTCAGGTTGTTGAGCTATCTGCCCATAGCCGTTCGCTCACTGGAGAAATTACCAGCTGTCAGACGACCTTGGGGCAGCCTCCCGCTGCGGTGATGGTAACGAGCTTTGACCAGGTGGAGGCGTTGGATGTCTTATTTAAGGCGGCTAATGTGGGGCGCAATGCACTGCTGGCTAAATTTCCCTATCCGGTGATGCTGTGGATGAATGACGCAGTGCTGCAAGATCTGACGCTCTATGCTGCCGATCTAAAGAGCTTTGCGGCGGTGCCGATTCAGATTGACTATCCGATACAGCCGCTGATTGAGGCATTGCACCGGGGGGCAGGGGAGCTATTTACCCATATTTTAGACAGCCAGGATTCTCATTTTTTGGAGTATGGGGCACCGACCCTGCCCAGTTTGAGTCATCATCTCAAGGTGTTGACTGAGCATGAGCTACCGTTTGCGATCGCAGATTTAACCCAACACGCCGTTCAGCTAGATGGCGCGTTGCAGGCCAGCCTGACCTTTCTCCAAGGACGTGAAGCCCACACCCCTGGCCGTTTGAAAGTCGCTAGGGAATATTACGAAGAAAGTTTGGCCTACTGGCTACAGACCGACAAAACCGTTGAAGATACTAGCGATCAGCAGGCAGTTCTCCTGCTGCACCTGGGGCTGTGGTGGCAGACCCATGCCGAACTGCAGCGCTCCACCTACTTTGCGTCTTGCCGTCAGGCTCGTCGCTTTTATGAACAGTTTATCGATGTGCTGCGGCAACAAAACAATAGCGATCGGGCCGCCACATTTATCCACATTCTTGCCGAGGTATTGCAAAAGCTAGAGGATTGGGATGCCCTGACAACTCTGGCCAATGAGGGGTTGGAGCTGCACCAAAATGATGTTGTTCGTCTAGCCCGAGACTATGGCTATTTGGCGGAAGCGGCCCTAGCCAACGAGGACTGGGTCGATGCTCAGCACCTGGCCACAGAAGCACTCAATTTCTTAGCCCAGGCGGTCAAAAGTACCCAAATCTCTGGCTCGAATGGTTTTGAGATCTCGGAATCTGATGTGTCATCGGTCCCGGTCTCACCCCAGGCTGTTGTGCTGGCACTGCGCTATCACCAGGGTCGCTATTATTTTCTGCGGGGGCAGGCAAAACTGCGCCAGGGAGAGTTCCCCCTCTTTGATGCGGCCCTGCACGATTTAGAAAATGCCCGTCAGAGAACAGAGCCCCGCCACGACTTTCCCCTCTATCGAGATATTCTGCGAAATCTCCAGGACTTATATTTTCTCAAACAGCGTTACCTGGAGGCGTTTGCTGTTAAACAAGAACAGCGCCAGATTGAGAACCTCATGGGGCTGCGGGCATTTATTGGGGCCAGTGCAATTCAGCCCTACCGTTCCCCCTCTGGTAGCCAGAGTATTTCACCGGTAGAAATGCGGGCCTCTGGACGGCAGCAGGCTATTGAACATTTGGTGGGGCGACTCATGCAGCCCCAGCATACCCTGGTGATTATCCATGGTCAGTCGGGGGTGGGCAAAAGTTCTCTCCTCAGCAGTGGTCTAGTCCCGGCGCTCAAACAGGCCACCTCCGAAGGTCGCACCACGCTCCCCCTACTGGTGCGCAACTACCTCAGCTGGGAGGTTTCCATCCTTCAAGCGCTACAGCAGGTTACCTCATCCCAGCCCGCCGCTCCTCCCAATTTTCAAGTTTCATTTCCGATTACCCATGAGAGTTTACTAACTCACCTGCGTCAGCATGCCCAGGACAACTACCAACAGATTGTGGTTGTTTTCGATCAGTTTGAAGAGTTTTTCTTTGAACGCCCCAATATTGAGCAGCGTCGCTCACTGTATTACTTTCTGCGGGACTGTTTGAATAATCCCTACATTAAGGTTGTTTTAGCCCTACGGGACGATTATCTGCACTACCTGCTGGAGTGGGAGCGTCGGGCCGCGCTGGATATTGATATCCTGAGCCAGGATGTACGGTACTACCTGGGAAACTTTACCCCCCAAGAGTGTGAGGCCGTTATTCGACAGCTAACCGATAACGCTCAGTTTTATCTAGAAGAATCCCTGATTACGGCCCTGGTGGCCGACCTGACCGCCGACGATGACGAAGTGCGACCGATTGAGCTACAGGTGGTGGGCGCCGAACTACAGCGAGAGAATATTACCACCCTGAGGCGCTACCAACAGCTGGGGGCTGACCCGGTGAAGGTCCTGGTGCGTCGTTTCCTCAATCGAGTGGTGCGAGACTGCGGGCCTGATAACAGTACCTTCGCCCGGACAATTCTCTATTTGCTCAGCGATGAGAGCACCACCCGTCCCCTCAAAACTCGGGCGGAGCTAGAAGAATCATTAGAATCACTAGGCTTATTGGTGGACCCGACCCAGCTGAGCCTGGTGCTAGAAATTTTGGCGGAGTCCGGGCTGCTCTTTGAAAGCCCAGAGGTGGGGGGGAGTGTGCGCTACCAGCTCACACACGACAACCAGGCCTGCCTCCTGCAACAGCAGGATATGCCGGGGCTAATGACTGTGCTACAGGCCGAGCGGCGGCGGCGAAAACAAACCGAAACCCAGCTGCGTACGGCGCTTCAAGAGCAGGCCCTGGCCCTGGCCCCAGCCGCCGAAGAACGCTACCGGGCTGAGCCCGCC
>CALBPH010000254.1 GCA_937899365.1 uncultured Leptolyngbya sp. | reverse complement strand
AGCTAACTGAAAGGAGACAGCGATGCCGGATCATTACGACATTATTATTATCGGTACTGGGGCCGCTGGTGGTACTATGGCTCGGGCACTTGCTCCAACAGGAAAGCGGATCTTAATGCTAGAAAAAGGAGGCTTTGTCCCTCGGGAGAAAGATAATTTTGACCCTGATGTTAACTGGGTCGAGAAACGGTATACGCCTGACGTAACCTGGTATCACAAAAGCAAACCCTTTCGACCGAGTCATCCCCACTATTATGTGGGGGGAAATACTAAGTTTTACGGAGCAGCCCTATTTCGACTACGTGAAAAAGATTTTGAAGAATATGAGCAATATGATGGAATTTCCCCCGCCTGGCCGATTAGCTACAGCGATTTAGAGCCTTACTATGCTTTGGCAGAAAAGTGGTATTACGTCCATGCCCAGGACGGGGCCGATCCAACTGATCCCCCCCGCAGTTCCCCCTATCCCTATGGGCCATTACCCCATGAGCCTCGCATTCAGCGGCTGAGTGATGATTTAGCTCGACGAGGGCTGCACCCTTTTCCGCTACCGATGGGGATGCGCATGAGCCATGACCGAGAAGAGGAAGCCAAGAGCAGTCTGGATTTGTGGCCCCAATTCGACGGTTATCCCGATCCCTACGAGATCAAGGCGGACTCTCATATTCTCGGTGTTCGGCCAGCTCTACAGTATGAGAATGTTACCCTCAAGATTAATAGCCCCGTAGAGCGACTGGAGATGGATGCCTCCGGACGTAGGGTTGATAAGGTGATTGTTAAAACGTCAGCCGGTGAGACCGTTAAATATTCTGCCAATCTGGTGGTGGTGGCGGCAGGGGCATTGGGGTCGGCACTGTTATTTTTGCGATCGCAACATCCCAAACATCCTATCGGACTGGCATACTCGACTGAACTTGTGTGACGCAATTTTATGGGTCACAACTATACGACTGTCATCGCCTTTAGCTTAATCTCCAACGACGCAACCTTTGAGAAGACCTTAGCATTGGCCGATTACTACTGGGGAGATGAAACTTTCAAATATCCTATGGGCCTAATTCAAATGTTGGGTAAGCTCAATGAAGCTATGATGAGACTAGAGTCTCCAAACCCTATCCCTGGGATGACTCACGCCGAGATGGCACTTCACTCTCTCGATTTCTGGCTCCAAAGTGAAGATTTGCCGCGTCTTGAAAACGGTATTTCCTACAATGCGAACGGGCAAGTGGTCTTTGATTACACTGCAAACAATGTGGAGCCTGCAAATCAGCTCAGGCAGCGACTAGTAGACTTTCTGGATTGTATTGGCTGTCACCCAGGTACCCACAACGTCGATTTTTACCTGGGGGGCATGATTGGTATTCCGCTCGGCCACACAATGGGAACGATGAAGATGGGGACAGATACCCGTCAGTCCGTCCTAGATCCCTACTGTAGGCCCCACGAACTGGAGAATGTTTTTGTGACGGATGGTAGCTTTTTTGTGTCAGCCGGGGCTGTTAATCCCACATTAACCATCATTGCGCAGACGCTGCGGGTTGCCGATTACATCCGACAACAGATGATTTAATCCGATACTTTTTGTTGCACTACGCGAGGAAATTTTCGGACTGATGAGGTATTGGAGTGATGGATACTATATTTATTCCAGTTATTTCGGGGACTGTCCGCCAGGGCCGTATGAATGAACCCATAGCCAAATTTATTTTTGAACAAGTTCAGCAACAACTCGCCTTTATTTCCGAACTCTTGTGGCTTGCCCAAACCCTAAAATATAGTCGTGAAAAACAACAGTCATGCTGAGAACATTTCAAATTCACTGGCTTGAATATCTCATTGAGGCTACTGGTCTGGGCGCGTTTATGATGTTGGCTGGACTATTTTCAACCTTGCTCTACGCCGACGCTTCACCGCTGCCCCAACTGCTACCGAGCCCATTTGGGCGAAGAATCTTGATGGGCATAGCCATGGGGCTAACTGCGATCGCCCTGATTTACTCGCCCTGGGGTAAGCGATCCGGCGCTCACATTAATCCAGCTGTTACGCTTGCTTTCTTTCGGTTGGGTAAATTGACCCGGTGCGATACGCTGTTTTACATATTAGCTCAGTTTATCGGCGGCTGGTTGGGGATTCTGACAACAGCAACTATTTTGGGAGAGTTTTTTACTCGTGCGCCCGTTAATTACATTATTACCATACCGGGTAGCCAGGGTTGGTTAACCGCCCTAGTGACCGAATTGCTGATGTCATTTGGGCTCATGCTAACAGTCTTAATCGCATCTAATCATAGTCACCTAAGCCGCTACACTGGCATCTTTTCAGGAGGCTTGGTCGCCATTTTTATTACCTTCGCCGCACCGATCTCAGGCATGAGCATCAATCCAGCCCGCACCTTTGCCTCGGCGTTGCCTGCCGACGTGTGGACGGCTTTTTGGAGCTATTACTTTGGTCCACCTTTAGCCATGCTGGCAGCAGCTGAAGTCTATCAAAAAATGACTCAGCGGGCTCCGCGTGACCTGTGTGGAAAGCTTTGTCCTAATTCAGACACACCTTGTCCTTGTATTGATTGCCCTTGCATTTGACGAGTACTGTTCCCCTTTTATCTGCGAGCTGACCATAAATCACAAAAGAGACTAGCCATGACAGCCGAACACCAGAGACTAGAAGACACCCATACCCACGGCGTACCCTGGAAACAGTGGGGACCCTACCTAAGCGAGCGGCAGTGGGGCACCGTCCGCGAGGACTACAGCCCGACAGGAGAAGCCTGGGATTACTTTTCCCACGAGCAGGCCCACGCTCGGGCCTATCGCTGGGGCGAGGACGGT
>CALBPH010000253.1 GCA_937899365.1 uncultured Leptolyngbya sp. | reverse complement strand
ACCTGTAGGTTCGCCAATTTTAGAATCATTGCGGCAGCTGCCCGCCGAGGTTGCGGCGGTTAAACACAAACAGCTACGGGACATAGAACTAGACATTGCCCGTCAGGCCACTGCCCAGCCAGGAGCCCACGAGCTTTTAGAGCTGCTAATCGCCCAAGGCAAACAAATCGGCATCCTCACCCGTAATGGCAAAGACATTGCCCATGAGACCCTCGCTGCCTGCGGTCTGATGGATTTCTTTGACCCCTCCCTCGTGCTCAGTCGCGACTGCCATGCCCCCAAACCAGAACCCGAAGGCATTCTGGCCCTATTAGCTGCCTGGAACGCTCCCCCCACAAAAGCCGTTATGGAAGGGGACTATAAATTTGACCTGATGGCTGGGCAGCGGGCCGAGACAGCCACCGTTTATATTGACACCGCAGGGGAATTTGTGTGGTCAGACTATGCGGATTACGGGGTGCGATCGCTAAAATCCGTCGTCGACTGGTTAGAGACGTCCTAGGAGACTGGCGGCTAACTCTCCTAGGACGCCGTCTAGCAGCCTTACTTCGGCAGATTCTCTGGTTTCACAGCTATCCGTTGCACGTCACCATTTCGCTGCACCTCCAGCGTGAGAGTTTGACCCACGTTGCCGTCGCCCACCACTCGCTGGACTTCATCCGCATCTGCCACCGAGGTGCCATCAATGGCCGTAATCACGTCGCCTGCCCTCAGACCCCCCTTAGCCGCAGGCGAATCGGTCAATACGCGAGCAATTAACACTCCCGTTTCTTCCTCCACCGTCAGACCGCTATTGGGGTCATTGTTAATCTCTTCCTTGACGGCTGGGCTCAGCGTTATCATCTGAATCCCCACAAAAGGATGCTCCACCTGGCCAGTTTCAGCTAGCTCAGTCGCAATCCGTTCCACCATATTAATAGGAATGGCAAACCCCAGACCTTGGGCTCCGTTGATAATGGCGGTATTCACGCCAATCACCTCGCCCTGCTGGTTTAGCAGCGGTCCCCCAGAGTTACCAGGGTTAATGGCCGTATCCGTTTGGATAAACTCCACCCGTTTGTCCGGCACACCCACCTGATTGCTAGAGCGACCCACGGCACTGACAATACCCACCGTCACCGTGTTATCCAAACCCAGGCGGCTACCAATGGCAATGGACCATTCCCCAGGCTGCAGCTGATCCGAGTTGCCAAGGGCCACGGTGGGCAGATCGCGTTCGTTTACCTTAATGACGGCAATATCGGTAACCGGGTCACTACCCAGTACCTGACCATCCAATATGCGGCCATCCTTGAGGGTGACCGTCACGGTGTCGGCCCCATCCACCACGTGGGCATTGGTAATAATGCGACCATCGTCACTGATGATAAAGCCTGAACCCAGACCACGCTCCGTGCGTTCTTGCCCACCCTGGGGTAACCGTCCGCCAAAGAACTGACGAAAGCCAGGATCGTTAAAGACGTCTGGAATACTCTGACTGACGGTGCGCGATGCATCGATGCGTACCACCGCCGGTCCCACGTCAGTGACAACGTCGGTGATGAAGTTGGGGTTAGCCGCTGGAATCGTGGCAGGCACAGGGGCTGTTTGGGCAATGGCCGTCCGGTTTTCATCTCGTAGGGGTGAGTCCGGTGCCCAGGCTAGGAAGCTACCTGCTGTGGCTAGGGTGGCTCCCATCAGGATGCTGCTGAGCATAGATAAGCTGCGGGAGCGGGGCTTAGTAGGTTTGGGATGAAGTGGATAAGACATGGATTTGGGACACGTTGCTTTGGTTATCCACAGCTTAGATAGACGATGTGACATTTCTGTGACATCGGGTTGTCAGAGGTGTGTTGGGTTGCTGAGTAAATGCTGAGTTGGCGGAGCTTACTGCTGGAAATAACCCTACTCAATTTATCGATATCGCTGAGCCTTAATATCCTCAGCTGCTGTTTTGATCGCCGTTTCTACATTGAGCCAGGCTTCATCACGGTCAGACCATGATGTGATGGGCTTTGCATTTGTAGGGAATGCCTGGAGTTCACTAAATGGTGTCTTTTTCCAGTCAGCGGGGCGCAGAATGATGGGAATTACTCTGGTGTCGCCCGCGTGATGACGCTTCATTGCTTGCTTGAGTTCAATATCGTAGCAGTAGTCTGAGGCGATAAAGTCAGCGCTGATTAACAACAGAATAATGTCTGCTCGTTCGAGGTTGTCGTCAATTTCTTTGGCCCAGTCTGTACCGGGGATAATACAGCGGTCGTACCAGGTTTGAATTAGCTTTTGGCGTTGGAGAATCTTGAGGTGGGTATCTAGCTGGTTGCGCAGGGTTTCGTCTTTGTGGGAATAGCTGTAGAACAGTGTAATCGCCGAATCGCGGCGTTCAATGCTGGACGTTCTTTGGCGGCTGCCTTCGATATCTACGCCGTTGAGTAAATCTTGCACATTCAGTTCAAGCAGTTCATCCCCGACGACTTCTTCAAATGATTGTCTGCCCTTACTTTCACGAATTAGCAGATCCTTGTA
>CALBPH010000252.1 GCA_937899365.1 uncultured Leptolyngbya sp. | reverse complement strand
ATACGAGATACGGAACTGTGACTGGAGTTCAGACGTGTGCTCTTCCGGATCTCATTGTCGTCTATTAGGTTATGGGCACCTCGATTAATTTCAAGATAGAGTCTCAGTATGAGATCATGGTTAGGAGCATGGATGGTGAGGGCGGGCGTTGCTGAAATATAGAATGAAATGCATACGTCAACACATTAATATTCAATCCCTATTTGAGCCGGAACCCCTGCACTGATGGGATGTTTGATGCGAGTCATTTCTGTCACCAGGTCGGCGACATCAATTAGTTCCTGGGGGGCATAGCGTCCGGTGCTGGCCACGTGGCAGTGGGCAGGACGGGCTTGAATGCCAGATAGCACAGGGGCTAGATCCAGCCGGGCTTTCTTTAGGGCAATGTGCAGTTCATCCAGAACCACCAGGGAGATGTCGGGGTCTGCAATTAGCTGGGTAGCGGTTTGCCAGGCTTGTTCCGCCATGTGTTTGTCGCGGTCTGGGTCCTGGGTCTCCCAGGTAAAGCCGCCACCGAGGGTGTCAATGCTGACGGGGAAACCGTGGGATTTTAGCTTTTCTAACATGATGCGATCGCCATCGGGAAAGGCACTTTCATTTTTAATAAACTGCACTACGGCTACCCGCATATCGTGGGCTAAATGGCGATAGACCAGGTTCATGGCCCCGCTGGTTTTACCTTTACCTAAGCCGGTAAACAGCAGGTACAATCCTTTTTCGTTGCCTTCGCGGTTAGCTCGGGACTGGTCTTTTGCAGCTTTAATCTTTTGGAGTCGAGCTTGTTCTTCAGATGGGTTTTGTGGGGATGGGTTTTGTGGGTTAGTCATAGGGTTTCCTCAATGTGAGCTTCGGCATCTAATACTGTGGCTCGTAGCTGGTCTAGCATTGCCGGTGTAACCTGTTGCCAGAGTCCGCGCTGGTGGGCTTCTAACAATCGTTCTGACATATCTCGCAAGGCCCAAGGGTTGTGGGTTTGGATAAAGCGTTGAACGTTGTCATCTAGAATGTAGGCCTCGGCAACGCCAGCATACATAAAATCAGCCACGCTGTGGGTGGTGGCATCATAGGCAAAGAGATAATCCACCGTGGCGGCCATTTCAAAGGCTCCTTTGTAGCCATGGCGCATCACCCCGGCAATCCATTTGGGGTTGACCACACGGGAGCGGTAAACGCGGCTAATTTCCTCTGGCAACGAACGAATGCGAGGCTGTTGAGGACGGGAGTGATCGCCAAAATAGGCGGTGGGATTTTTGCCCTGGGTGGTGCGGACGGCGGCCACTAACCCCCCCTGAAACTGATAGTAGTCGTCGGAATCTAACAAATCGTGTTCTCGGTTGTCTTGGTTGTGTAACACAATTTGCAATTGCCCTAGCCGCTGTTGAAACACATCGGGATCTGAGGTGGAGCGCTGTTTCCCCGGTGGTTGAGCAGACTCCCCGGTCTCAGATTGAGGTCGCCCATAGGCATAGCAGCTCCAGTTGATGTAGGCCTGGGCCAGGTCGCGATCGCACGTCCAATTCTGCGCCTCGATCAGTCCCTGCAGCCCGGCACCATAGGCCCCCGGCTTCGAGCCAAACACCCGGTACTGAGCCCGACTATCGGCATCCTCAGGACTAAACCCAAGGGATTGCCAATGGTCAGATTCTTGCCTTACCTGGGCCGCCAAGGGATTCATCTCAGACGGTTCATCCAGAGCAGCCACCGCTGCCACCGCTGAGTTAAACAAATCGATCAGGTTAGGAAAGGCATCCCGAAAAAAGCCGGAAATGCGCAGGGTAACATCAACACGGGGGCGCTGTAGGGCCGACAGCGGCAAAATCTCAAAATCTATCACCCGACGGCCTACCCCATCCCACACAGGGCGCACCCCCAAGAGAGCCAAGGCCTCCGCCATGTCGTCCCCCCCCGTGCGCATGGTGGCGGTGCCCCACATGGACAGCCCCAGGGTTTTCGGATATTCTCCCTCTTCTTGGGTGTAGCGCTCCACCAGGTTTTCAGCGGCCCGGCGCCCCACATCCCAGGCACTTTCCGTGGGTAAGCCTCGAATGTCAACACTGTAGAAATTGCGTCCCGTGGGTAACACATCCGCCCGGCCCCGCGTCGGCGCACCGGAGGAACCACTGGGTACATAGCCCCCAGCTAAACCATGGAGCAGGTGGGTGATTTCGTCGGTTGTTTGGGTGAGTCTGGGCCAGAGCCACTGGCGCATCCAGGTGAGTTCCGTCGTTGTTTTTGGGCCACAGACGAAATTCTCTTCTTTAGTTAATACTTGGTCTACTAAGCAAGCTGCCTGGTGTTCTAATACTTCGACGGCATCACCCGTGGTGTAGAGAGCTTGTTTGGATAACTGTTCAGGCTGCAACAGAGTTTTGGGCATCTTCAGTTCTTTGATCACAGTGCCTAAATCTGCGGTGAGGGGGTCGACGTGTAGATCCCAACCCCAGTCATCTGCGATCGCACGGGTCACCCCCTGACGACCGGGTCCGGGCTGCCGGGCAATGGCCACCATCAAATCCCGCAGCTGGCGACCTTCGGGACATTTTCCTAGGATGTGCAACCCATCGCGGATTTGGGCTTCCTTGAGGTCGCACAGGTAGCCGTCTGTTTGGGTAATAAATTCGCTCAGGGCGGTGGGCTCACCTTGGGTGAGCTTACTGTTCTGGGTGAGCTGCGGCAGGATGGGGGCCAGCCCCGGCAGCAGGCTGAGATCTTGCTGGAGGTTTTCTTGGGTGACTAGGGTAAGGATGCGATCGCAAATCACCGGTAGTCTTTTGGGGTCCAACGATTCCGCATCATAATACTCATCGATCAGCGCTTCCAGTCGATGCAGCGAGCCGTACAGTTCAGCCCGAGTCAATGGGGGCGTTAGATGATCCAAAATTACCGCCTGCGCCCGCCGTTTAGCCTGGGTGCCCTCCCCCGGATCGTTAACAATAAACGGATACAAGTGGGGCATCGGCCCCAGGGCCACCTCCGGATAACAGTTTTCAGATAGGGCCAAACTCTTGCCTGGCAGCCATTCCAAATTGCCATGCTTGCCCACATGGATAATCGCTTGAACTCCCCACTGGGACCGCAGCCAGGCATAAAACGCCAGGTACCGGTGGGTGGGTTCCAGATCCGGTGCATGGTAGTTCAATGACGGATCATCGTCATAGCCCCGAGAGGGTTGAATCCCGATAAAAATGTTGCCCAACTGAATCCCGGCAATGGGGATATCCGCGTCAGGACTAATCTCTCCCCAGCGGTCAATTACCCCCTGTTGCACAGATTCAGGTAACGTTTGAAAATACGCTTGATATTCCTGCGCTGATAGCGTCTGTCGAACAGTGCGCATCCCCTGCCCTTCTGGATCGTTAGTCAGCCCCTGGGTGAGCCAGTTAATTAAATCCGCCCCCGTGGCCGACTCAATCTCTTCTAGCGAAATTGTCCCCGGCTCCAACCCATAGCCCGACTCTTTTAACACCCGTAAAATCTCAACACAGCTCTCTGGCGTATCCAGCCCCACCCCATTGGCCAAACGACCATCTTTGTTGGGATAGTTAGCCAAAATCAACGCTACTTTACGCCGCTGAGGTATGGTCCGCCGTAGCCTGACCCAATTAGCAGCCAGGTC
>CALBPH010000251.1 GCA_937899365.1 uncultured Leptolyngbya sp. | reverse complement strand
TCTGGCAACACAAAAATCAGGTAGGGACAGCCGGGAGCATTACTTTGACGGGGTCTTCCGTTGAAACAGATCAAATTAACGTTAGCTACCCTGGCTTAGTTTGATAGTAAGTCACCCTCAGCAGGTCACAAACTGACCGGATGTCGCTGCCATGCCAAATTTTTTGACATATTTTTTAGCACCCTCTAGGCACTTTAGAGCATTTGAACTACAATACATGTGTTCTATACGATGTTAACCCATGGCTGCTCGCAAACCCCACGGAACTGTACTAAGTTTCATCGAGGCTTACTGGCGTAAACATCAAAATAGCCCCACCATACGAGAAATTATCACGGGCACTGAACGCTCCCATGGCAGTGTGCAAAACAGCCTGAAGTGGCTAGAGGGAAACCAATACATCACTCGCCGCAAACGCACGTCGCGCAGCATTAAACTGGTCAACTTCGAATCGTCTGATGTACCCTACGCCGAGCAGCCGGTACCAGACGGGTTACCTATTCGGGGTGAGATTGCGGCTGGTTACTGTCACGAACCCGCCACCGAAGACCATGAGTATCTGAATATTGAGTACAGTGGCCGTAAACGCAATGACTACGTCTTGAAAATTTCAGGAGATAGCATGGTGGGTGCGGGTATTCCTGATGGTGCCTATGTGGGCATTCGTCCCGTGTCCGATGACTATAGCCCCAGACCCGGTGAGATTGTTGCCGCCTATGTAGAGGGTCAAGGTGCCACCTTAAAACACTTCTACCAAAAAGAGTCGGTGGTGGTGCTAGAAGCGGCCAATCCCAAGTATGAGCCTATGATTTTTGACCTGGAATCCTGCAACCTTCGGGTACAAGGCACTCACATTTTTACCCACTGGCAGTCAGCGGCCTTGGCATAGGATTAGTGAGTGAGACATGGTAAGCATGAATGCATCGTCGGTAGCTTTACATAGGTTAATTTACATAGGTTGAGCCGACTGGGCTTCATCAAAGCTTCATCGTTATGTAAACCCAGGCCCTATGATGCCACCGGATAAGCTGAAAACCAGTTCTGTCAGGACTTAGGCGAAGACATCTTCGCTGCTAACATCCACATAAAAAGTTACCAAATATACCATTGAATAATTAGTTCCATAAAATGCAGGCAGGATGCATCAAATTTTCTGGATTCAATAAATTTCACGGGAAGTCTATAGGTATAAAGTTCCGTCGTCACAGATACAGACTTTCCCCGGTCTGTATCCGTTTAGAACTATGAATCCAATCCTAAAAGACTGGTTACAAAACCTAGGTTGCCTCCTGCCCCTTGGCTTCTTTGGCTTTTGTATGGCCTTGATTGGTCACTGGGTTTCCACCGAAACTGGTCCTGCCAGGGCCCTAATTACATGGCAGGCACAGTTCTGGAATGGTCAACATTTCCCCAGGCTCACCACCGCCATTTTTCTAGTGCCTACCTGCTTAGGCGCATGGTTGCTGTTTTTAGCCTGCCGTCGCGTGCTGGCAAGGGCCGGCGTCTACGACAGACCATCAACCAATGTCGGCTTTCAAAAACACCCCAGTGAGCGAGCCTAACGTTCCTAAACTGCCAAAAACTCTTGAATGACATCATTACTAAGCTGGTCAGTAGAGCCAGAGGCCACAATGCCGCCTTTCTGCATGGCGTAGTAATAGTCAGCTTGACGGACAAAATGTAAGTGCTGTTCCACTAGCAGTACCGAAATACCCGTCGTTTCAATAATCCGACGAACAGCGTTTTCAATGTCAAGGATAATTGACGGCTGAATTCCTTCGGTGGGTTCATCTAGCAGCAACAGCTGGGGCTGCCCCATCAGCGCCCGAGCGATAGATAGCTGCTGCTGTTGTCCGCCACTGAGATCGCCCCCCATCCGTGACAGCATTGTTTTTAAGACCGGAAACAACTCAAAAATTAGCTCAGGAATCTCTTTTTTAGCCTTGGGGGCTCGATTGCCTAGGGCTTCTAAACCGATGAGGAGATTCTCTTTAACACTCAAGCGGTGAATGATTTCTCGCCCTTGGGGGACATAGCCGATACCTGCCCGGGCTCTGCGATCGGCCGTAAATGCATTGATGAGCTGGCCATCGTAATTAATGACACCGCCTCGGGGAGACAACAGCCCGATGATGTTTTTGAGCAGTGTAGTCTTACCCACACCATTACGACCAATCAAACAAACCATTTGCCCCCTAGGCACATTGAGATCCACATCTCGTAGAATATGACTCTCGCCATAATAAAAGTTGAGCCCTGAAATCTTTAACATGGGGGCTGTGGAGGGAGCCTGATGGCTGGGTTGGGCGGCAGTCGCTGTCATGGGTATAGTTGTTGTGGTAAAAACGCAGATCTATTTTTTAGTTAGCTCCGTTACTACCGTGGGATACGGTAGCTGCCTCCAAGCGGCTAACCGTCTCGGGGGATAACGCTAGCAGGGTCAACAGTTTATGGTAAGCAGAGGCTTCAGCCGGGTTAATTTTGTTAGCGCCAATCACCTCATAGCTAAGCATGAGCGCTTGCTCTCGCTGGGCTGGAGATTGCAGCTGAGGAACCAGCTCTTCTAAGGGGATACGTTTGGCTAATAAGTCTTTTAATTCTGTCTTTAGGGCGGCCTGATCGTCGGTTGCTGAAGCAAACTGACGACTGAGGCGCTCAAGAATAATATCCTGCTCAGCCGCTTCAAAGTCTCCATCAGCCCAGGCCATCGTTGCCGCAATTCGCAGCAGCAACATCTGCTCAGGTGTAATCGACGTTTCTGTCCCAAGGTACACCTCAATGACTCGAGGATCGTTTTGTACCTGATCCATGGTGCCTTCACAGAGGACAGAGCCCTCATGGAGCACCGTCACCTGGCGAGCAATTTGACGGACAAATTCCATATCGTGCTCAATTACGATCACAGAATGGCTTTCAGCTAAGGAAATTAGCAGCTCACCGGTACGCTCAGTTTCTTCATCAGTGAGCCCGGCAACAGGCTCATCGACCAAGAGTAAATCTGGGGACTGGGCCACGAGCATACCGATTTCTAGCCATTGCTTTTCGCCATGGGATAGTAATGCGGCCGGTTTATCGGACTTGTGATCGAGACCAATGGTTTCCAGCAGCCCACCAACGGTGCGGCGCTCTGCTTTAGACGTGGGCTTAAGGAGGGTGGCCAAGACGTTTTTATTCTGGTTGCAGCACAGCTCCAGATTTTCGCGGGGCGTCAGGTTGAGATATATGCGGGGGGTCTGAAACTTACGGCCAATCCCTAGACGGGCAATGTCGTGTTCGGGACGACCGCTGAGTTTTTTGCCTTTGAACCGGACTTTGCCTTGGGTGGGTTGGACTTTGCCCGTGATGACATCGAGGAATGTGGTCTTACCGGCGCCGTTGGGACCGATAATCACGCGCAGCTCACCTTCGTTCATGGAGAAGGTGAGGTTGTTTAGGGCTTTGAACCCGTCAAAGCTGACGGTAAGATCGTCGATT
>CALBPH010000250.1 GCA_937899365.1 uncultured Leptolyngbya sp. | reverse complement strand
GGGAGCAATCATAAAAATATAAAAGCCATATGGGGACCGTGCTAAAACAGGCTGTAGCCTTTAGATATAGGCGCGGGCTCATGGATCGGGAATGGATAATCAAACTCTGCTGAAAGAAGCACTCACCGATGAGCTGGGATCTTTATACAAGAACATCACACAGCTGACTGACGTCAAGTCGTTGCCCGAGGACGATTTACAGCTGCTGCGCGGGCTGGTGTCGGTATTGCAGTTTGCGGCCCAGCAGATGACCCAGCAGCAGGCCTCGGGCGGTAAGTTAACCGCAGATGTTACTGCTCTGCGCGATAAGGTTGCCCAGCTACAGCAGGAGAATGCTGCCTACAAAAAGCAGCTGCAGTGGATTCAAGATCGGGTGGCGCTATCCCGCACATCCACGGGCAAAATGCAGCTAAAAGCCACCTTAAAACAAACGCTGGATATTGCCAGGGATATTGCCGGAGCCAGCAGTGGCAGCATTTTTTTACTCAACGATGCCCAGGTGGTGACGGAGTGCATTTTGACCCGCTCGGGCACGACGGAGCGCGAACGGCAAAGCCTGGTGGGGCAGGTGCTAGAAAAAGGACTGGCTAGCTGGGTGGTGGAGCATCGCAAGGCAGAGACCATTACGGATACCCGTTTGGATAGCCGCTGGGTAAATCTGCCGGACCAGCCCTATCAGGTTCGTTCAGCCATGTGTGCGCCGATGGTCAGTGGTAATCGCATTCTGGGGATTATGACCCTGACCCACCCGGAGCCTAAACATTTTCAACCTCCCATGCCAGACCTGATTGGGGCCATGGCGGACCAGATGGCCCTGGTGTTGGAAAATACTAAATTTCAGACGGCTAACCAGGACCTGGAGCGTCGTCTGAGTCAGCACCAAGAGTTTTGTCATCAGGTTTTGACCATGGAGACGGTGGGGGCCGTGATGTTGCAAAACAAAAAGATTGTTCAGCTCAATGGCCGTGCCGCTGAGCTTTTTGGCCGGGAGCCTGATGAACTGATGGGGCTACCGTCCATGACCAGCATCATTGCCTACGAAGATCTTGAGCGGGTGCGTGCGGTTATTTTGCAGTGTCGGACCAACCCTAATCAAATTTTTGCGATTGAGTTTGGGATTACCCATAAAAGCGGGCAGGTTATTCCGATTACGGCCCAGGGTATTGCATTAGATTTTCAGTCTCAACCGGCGGTGATGATGGTGATGAATAAGATTTAGCTCGTTTAGGCTTAAAAACGTTCCCTTCGTGATTCCCGTTACGATATAAATAATCAACAATAATCAGCTTTTCTCACCGTTCTGTGATTGCATCCCCAAGCCGTCCGACAACGATAAAGTTTCTCAAAACGCCCACCTCCCAGGCGTGGATTGACCAGGCACTGGCCAACCTAGATGAGGTGATGTTGGATCATTCCCACTGTGAGCGCAAGGCGGCTAGCATCGCTATTAAGCTGATGTTTCTGTATCCCAGTGATGTGGCCCTTGTTGAGGCGCTGACGGAGATTGCCCAGGAGGAGCTGAGCCATTTTAAGCAGGTGAACCAGTGGCTGGCACGGCGGGGGGTGGCGCTACATTGTTTGGCGGCAGGGCCCTATGGGGCCAAATTGCGTAAGCATGTGCAACCCAACGACCCGGAGCGTAAGTTAGATTTACTGCTGGTGTCAGCGCTGATTGAGGCTCGCAGCCACGAACGATTGGGGCTGTTGGGGCAGCACTGTCCAGATCCAGACCTGGCTAAGTTTTACCGTAGTCTGATGGTGTCTGAAGCCCGCCATTATGGAGCCTATTGGGTACTGGCTACGAATGAGTTTGGCACTGAGGTGGTGACGCCTCGCCTGGAAGCATTAGCTACTGCAGAGAGCGAGATTTTGTCGACGTTACATCCGGCTCCGAGAGTCCATAGTTAACGGTATGCATACGTCCTTTAAGTCTTTTTTGATTCGTGACTGGCAACCGACCGACCGGCAGGCGGCGGCGGCCCTAATTGGTCAAGTATTGACTGACTACGGTCTGGGTTGGGAGCCGGATGTGGCGGATGTGGATGTGGTGCAGGTGGAGCAGTACTACCAGAATGGTGAATTTTGGGTAGTGGAGCAGGCGGGCACCATCGTGGGGACGGCGGCCTATCTGCCCATTGAGCGTGGTAATCAGGCGGTGGAAATTCGTAAGATGTATTTGCTGCCGGTGGCTCGGGGGCAGGGGCTGGGGCGGTTTTTATTGGGTCAGTTGGAGGGTGCGATCGCAACCCGTGGCTTTAAAGAAATCTGGCTCGAAACCGCCACCGTACTCAAAGAGGCCGTATGTATGTACGAAAGCTCTGGCTACCTCCCAGCAACTGGCGTAGAAACGACTCGCTGCGACAGGGTCTATAAAAAATCCCTGCATGGGGATGTCAGCTAAGTCGCTATAATCAGTCGGGCCAACGACTCAATGTTAGGGCCTACCGTTGGGGCAGACACAAAACCTGGCCTCGACCCATACCCCTATTCACCCTTGTTGTGATTGCAGTTTATCCCGGTAGCTTTGACCCCATTACCCTGGGCCACCTTGATATCATTACCCGCAGCAGCGGTCTTTATGAGCACGTCATTGTAGTGGTGTCACGCAATCCGATTAAAAATCCCATGTTTTCTGTGGAGGAACGGCTTGATCAGATTCGTCAGGCCACCTCCCATTTAACTAATGTGGAAATTGATAGTTTTGATGGATTGACGGTTAACTACGCCCACCAGCGTCAGGCGAAAGTCCTAATTCGTGGTTTGCGTGTACTATCAGACTTTGAGAAGGAACTCCAGATGGCCCATACTAATAAGACCCTGGCGGACGACCTGGAAACCGTTTTTTTAGTGACCTCTACTGAATACGGCTTTTTAAGCAGTAGTCTAGTAAAGGAGATCGCAAGGTTTGGTGCGGCGATCGGTCATCTTGTTCCTGAGCATGTTGCCCACGATATTCAGAAATGGTACGGCAAGAACCTCCCCTAAACGACCGTAGGCTCAATGGACAGACTGTCCCGGCCGATGATGCCCTGTCCCAGCAGCAGGCGGGTAATGTAGCGCCTACCCCTGCTAACGGATTTGATATTCAAGATGCCCTGAACCAAATTGAGGAAGCGGTGCTAGATAGCCCTCGCCTGCCGGTGATGGGCCGCACCATGGTAAATGAGGACGACCTGCTCGACCAGCTAGATGCGGTGCGGTTGAACCTGCCTGGTGCGTTTCAAGAGGCTCAGCAGCTCCTAGAGCAGCGCACTAATATTCTGGGCGAAGCCGAGCAGTATGCCCAAGAAATCGTCATGAGGGCTGAAAAGCAGGCCGCTGCGATTTTGAATGAGACGACCATTTTGCGTCAGGCTGAGCAGCAGGCCCAGCAGCTACGGCTGCAGGTAGAGCAGGAATGTGCGGCGTTGCGATCGCAAACTATGATGGAAATTCAGCAGCTACAGACGCAAACCAAGCAAGAGTGCGATGAGCTGCGCAAAACGGCGATTGCCGAATGTCATGCCATTCAAACCGATGCCGATACCTACGCCGATCAGGTATTACAGCGTATGGAAACCCAGTTTAGCGAAATGCTCGGTGTGATTAGTAATGGCCGTCAGCAGCTCTACGATCGCCAGCAGCGCGCTCGACAGACCTCCCCGACGCCCCTTAGCGATACGGCCCCTGCCGCTGCTCCCCGTCGTCCTACGGGCCCTCCCACCCCCCAGCGGCCGGCGGCTCCACAACAGTCCAACATTCAACCCCCGACCCAGCAGCCCCCCCAGCGCCCTCAGCCGCGCCGTAAGTTCTAGCCCATACTTTCTAAACAATGATTGGTTATCTCAAAGGGGTGTTGGCCGACATTCAACGGCTGACGAACGGTCGTGTCATTGTCACTATCGATGTCCAGGGCGTGGGTTATGAGCTACAGATCACAGCTCGGACCATGGGCAGCCTGCCCCCCATCGGTGAGCCGGCGCAAGTGTTTACCCATCTTCAAAATCGAGATGACCAGCCAGTGTTGTTTGGCTTTGGCTCACGGGCCGAGCGAGATGTTTTTCGCCTGGCCATTAGCGTCAGCGGCATTGGTCCGCAGATGGGTATGGCCCTGCTCGATACCCTCAGCCTGAATGACCTGATCCAGGCCGTCGTATCAGGCAATGCCCGCATCTTGTCCCAAACCCCTGGCGTCGGCAAAAAGACAGCCGAGCGTATTATTCTAGAGCTCAAAACCAAGCTAGCCGAATGGCGACAGCAGGCAGGGCTGATAACTGCCCCCACCGCTGGCCCCGTTTCCGTGGTTCAAGAAGATGTGGAAATGACCCTGCTGGCCCTGGGCTATTCCAACAGTGAAATCACAAAAGCGCTTCAGGCCGTAGGGCAGAGTAAGGCCCTTAGCAAAAACGCCGATACCGAAGCCTGGATTCGCGAAGCCATCACCTGGCTCAGTCAGTGATGGCTGCTCAGCAACGCTATTTATCAGTCATTCATCAGCAACGCCACTTATCAAAGGTTGTAACGAAAACATAAGGGCCGTAACGATACCTGATAGGTTTATCTAGCACACTTTTTGGTATCAAATTACACTATTTGTTAGAGTGGCTCAGCAGGGCACCTTGTACACACAGTCAATTGCTCTAGTCAATCGCTCAACCGTTATCCAATACAGGGGTTTATGAAACAGGTTATTGCAGTCATCCGGTCCACTCACCTAGATAAAGTCAAAGATGCCCTGGTGAATGTAGGGATTGTCGGCATGACTGTGTCTAACGCCCGTGGCTTTGGGCGTCAGAAGGGGCAAACCCAAAAGTATCGGGGGCAGAGCTATAAAGTAGATTTTCTACAAAAGATTCGCCTAGAAGTGGCCATTGCCGATGACAAAGTCGACCTGGTAGTCCAGACCATTACTGACGCTGCCCACACGGGGGAAATTGGCGATGGCAAGATTTTTGTGCTGCCCATCGAGGCCGTCTATCGCATTCGAACCGGGGAGCGAGATGATGTGGCCCTATCTAGTTCTGAGAGCTAACTGACACCGACCTTTTTTAATGCTGCCTGGGCTGCCTGTTTCTCGGCATCCTGCTTTCGGCGACCTTTTCCCCGACCATAGAGCAGCCCCTTCACCCGGACTTCTGCGGTGAACTGTTTAGCATGGTCGGGACCGGTGGCCCCAATAATTGTGTAGCTAGGGACTTCCCCGAGCTGATCCAGTGACCAAATTTGAAACCGGCTCTTGTAGTTAATGTGGAGCGCTGTTTCGCTCACTGTTGCGGCTACGCTATCGAACATGGGAACAACGTAGGCACGCACGGTATTAATATCTTGATTACTATCTAGAAAGTAAGCCCCAATCAGAGCTTCAAAGGTGCTACATAAAACCCGCTTGCTATTGCGGCTGTCGCTATTCTCGGCCCCGCGACTGAGGCGTAAATAGTCTTGTAGCTGGAGTTGGCTAGCAAAGTGACTAAGCTGGCTTTCATCTACAAGAGACGCCCGCAACGGTGTTAACTCACCTTCGGCTCGCTCAGGGTAGCGCTGATAC
>CALBPH010000249.1 GCA_937899365.1 uncultured Leptolyngbya sp. | reverse complement strand
TTCCATCTTGACAATAAACTTCCGACTCAAAACCAACGACATAGCCCTGTTGGGCAATGGTCTGCTCAAAAACCTCCCGTCGCTGAGGCTCAACATAGAGCTGATGCCTAACATCATTGAGACTAGAAATCATTGCTTCGGGGGAAGCATAGCCATACATGCAAGCTAACGCCCTATTCGCCATCAAATAATGGCCTGCGGGACTACGTTGATAGATGCCCTCCACCGTATTTTTATAAAGTCCTTGATAGTTTTCCTCCGTTTCCCGTAGGGTTGAACGATTTTGCCGATTGTTTAGACGAACGGTTGCGGCATTAACTTCGGTTTGTAGGATATCGGGTAGAAGCGTCAGGTTACCTTGCATCAAGTAATCATGGGCACCGGCTTTGAGCATCTCTACAGCTAAGCGTTCGCCCCCAGCGTTTGAAATAACAATAAATGGAATATCAAGCTGGCTCTGACCGACAACGCTCAAGGCTGCAAAAGCATCAAATCCAGGTAACTCATACTCTGTGATGATGGCATCCCAAGGATGAGTTATGAGTAACCTGCGCAAGGATTCGGCTGTTTTCACCCATTTCCAAACGGGCTCCAGTCCACTATTGTGTAGCTCGTGTAATATTGGAAATACATTCTGTTCTGACGCTGCAATAAATAGAATATTTAGGCGTCTATGCATGCTGACAATGCTCCAAGCAATTTGCCGAGAAACGGATAAAACTACCTTCCCTTAGGGTTGTCATCAGTTGTTAAAAACTGTAAAAAACAGCTGTCCCTCTGGATGTACGTACTTACATACTGTAAACAATAACTGTCTGGATCTATCCGCCAAGTTTATAAATTCGAGTTTATGAGTCAACATTCTCTTTAGATGGGCATGCGGTATCCTATGCCTCTAACGGTCTCAATCATATTGTTTCCCAATTTTTTACGCAGATAGCCTACATAAACATCTACAACATTTGAGCCGGGGGCATGATTATACCCCCACACACGATCAAGCAGCTGTTCACGACTGAGCACCTGCCCCGGAGAACTCATAAATGTTTCCAGCATAGTAAACTCACGGGTTGACAGATCAACAATGCGCTCCCCTACCTTGACTAACCGTGTGCGTAGATTGATCACTATCCCGTGGTGAGCGAGCATCAATTCATGCTCAGGATTAGCGGGCACCACCACCCGCAACCGAGCGCGGATGCGGGCTAATAATTCTTCAAATCGGAATGGTTTGGTGACATAGTCGTCAGCCCCTAGTTCAAACCCTGCAAGTTTATCCGTTATGGTGTCTCGGGCAGTTAAAATTACGAGCGGGAGTTGGCACCCCTGCCCACGGAGCTCCTCAAGGACTGATAATCCTTCCCTGCCAGGTAGCCCCAGATCGAGTATGAGTAAGTCAAAGCTGCCATCTAGAGCATTGGACAGCGCTTCAGGCCCCGTGGTCGCCAGCTTGGCCATAAAGCCATTTTTCTGTAGCCCTTGCTCCAAAAAAGTGGCGATGCGAGCATTGTCTTCAGCAATCAAAATCCGTCTCATGGGCAACTTTCCTGTAGGCAGGTTCTGGCTAGTGGCCGGTATATTGCATCTGTCAGGTTAGTTAGAACAATGGATACCCTAAACGCCTTAGATTGCAACCGTTAACCTGACGTGCAATCAACGTTGGCACAGCCCCTCCTTTGGAGATATACATCCGTTGACTGTTATACCTTTAGTATTAACTTAAATATTTACTTTCCCTTAAAACTTTCTTCTTAGATTAACAATTGTCCGCCAGCAGCCGGCATATCTCCGCAAATTAGTTAATCTACGTTGGCCTTAAATCATTTCTAATGAAATTAGAGTCTATGAGTAGACTCTAATATTTCATTCATGCAGATTTTAAAGATATTGGTCATAAAAAGAATAGTAGCGTTTGAACTAAGAGTTTTCTCTGTCATTAAGGCTGATTCACGCTACATAGCTAGTATCTGCTTTCGTATCCAGGACATTCAATTGTAATTTACTAGAACTATTGCTATGCGCCCTCTAATTGGACTTGTGCTAGAAACGTTTCCCAAGGTATCAGAGACATTTATCCTCAATGAGATTTTAGAATTAGAGAGGCAGGGGCTGGATGTCCATATTTTTTCCCTGAGGCGTCCATCAGCACCGTTCAATCATCCCAATGTTGCTAAAGTTAATGCTCAAGTTACCTATCTACCCTCATTGCTTCCTACGTTTGATAGGAATCAAGAGAAAGCATTAGTCAGTGCTCAGGTTGCTTTGTTTGAGCAAGATAGCACCGCCTATGTGCAAACCCTGAAGCGTTATCTAAATCGTGATGATGAGCAGCGATTTAATGAGTATTTGCAAGGCGGTTATTTGGCTTGGAAACTGCAGGAGTTAGGTATTAAACATCTCCATGCCCACTTTGCCGATGTAACCACGGCCACTGTGGAAATTGCCCAGGCATTCTCTGGTGTGTCATATAGTATGACAGCCCACACCAAAGATACTTATCTTAGGGATAAAGCTGTTCTCAATCGCCGTATGGCCAAGGCGGAATTCATTTTTACCTGTAGCGAATCCAATCGCCGCTATCTAGAGCAGGTTTCTACATCTGATACTCCTATTCACGTGGCTTACCATGGCGTAGATATTGCCAGCTTTAACCCCGCCCCTAAAATACAACCGTCGCCAGTGCCTTTAATTTTGAGCATCGGTCGTTTTTGTGAAAGTACGGGGTTTACCTATCTTCTAAAGGCGTGCCATCTAATTAAGCAAAAAGGTGTGGCCTTCAACTGTGTGATTATTGGTGATGGGCATCCTGATGCTTCTATCCGACAGCACATAAATGACCTTAACCTGGAGCAGCATATTACGTTGGTGGAAGAATGCTCCCAGCAACAGCGGATGGCGTACTATCAGCAGGCCGATCTATTTGTGTTGCCTTATTTAGTCGACGAGGCTAGCGACCATGACGGTATTCCTAATGTTCTACTGGAGGCCATGGCCATGGAGCTACCGGTGGTGACCACCAATGTTGTAGGAATTTCGGAGCTAATGCAGTCTCACTACAACGGCATTATAGTGTCTGAGAAGGATGCCCTGTGCTTAACGCAGGCCATGGAAGTATTACTCATTCAGTCCAAATTTGCTAAGACCCTTGGAAAAACGGGTCGCCTTACGGTGTTAGATAAGTTTGGTTTAGTCAGCAACGTTGGTGCTGTAAAAGATAGTCTTTTGAGGGCTGTTAAACAGCCCATGCGCTCTAATTGTCAATCTCATGGGCTAGAAAATTTGCTTAGATTGGCTGCTTCTTAATAGAATTAGTTAAGGAAGAATCTTCTTGTTAGTTGCTAGAGGCTAGGTCGTTTCTCGGGATTAAGTAGATAGGCAAAATAAATTACACAAGAACTTTTCAAAGATGACACTCTTGAAAAGGCCCCCAACCCCCAGAATTGGGGGCTTCAGAAATCAAAATCCCCCAATTCTGGGGGATTTTAGGGAGCCTCAAGGATTTTGAAATTAATTGTGCTCATCTACTTAGGGGAAAAGGTGGAGCTCAATCGTTGATTGAGCCTAACCACTGGGCTCTGTTGGATTTTAAAAATGACTTGCTCCAAATCTACTCACACCAGTGTGGGTTTGGAGTAGCTCTTTGTGAGAAGAGTGAGTTTTGTATGAAAAAAGCGATCTTTGAGCTTGTTTTTCATCTAGGTGCCCTGTTGATATTCGGGAGAATATTCTATGAAAACCCTACTGTTTTATTGTCGACATATTCTTGGCATTGGTCATCTGATGCGCAGCATGGCTATTGCCCATGGTTTGATGCAGGATTTTCAAGTCTACTTTGTCAATGGGGGGGAGAGCATTCAGGAGTTTCCCATACCCCAGGGCATTAATGTTATAAATTTGCCGGTGGTCAAGCCTGGGGTAGATATGGGTCGACCGCAGGTTGGCGAATGCTCTCCAGAAACGAGCCCTACCCTTGTGCATCGTCGCGATGTGCTACTAGAACTTTGCGATCGCATCCATCCCGATGCCATCATGGTAGAGTCGTTTCCATTTGACCATCATCAGTTTGCTGCTGAGCTTATCCCCCTACTAGAGTGGGCCAAAGCCCATGGAGCAAAGACCATTTGCAGCCTGCGTGATAGTGTTGTCACTAGCCAGGGCCGCGCTAAGTATGAAGCCAGGGTCTGTCAGCTCATCAATCAGTATTTTGACCAACTGTTGATCCATAGCGATCCAAGATTTATTGCCTTAGAACATAGTTTTTCTCTTGTGGGATCGCTTACCTGTGATATACATTACACAGGCTATATCGTTCCCGATATCGACCGTGAGTTTCCCCCCAAGAAGAACAGTGACCCACCCATGATTCTGGTCAGTGTGGGCGGCGGTCGTTTTGGCCATCAGCTACTTGACTGTGTTGCCAAGGCAAGCCAGTACCTAGAAGACAAGATTCCCCATCAGATTCACATGTTTACCGGGCCATTTGTCCCCATAGGGGTTTACGATAATCTACAAAAAATGGCTGTATGCTGCTCAAACCTGACCGTAGAGCGCTACACTCCTGACTTACTGAGCTACATGGCCATAGCCCATTTATCCATTAGCCTGACCAGTTACGACACCACATTAAACGTGCTGCAAACGGGTGTTCGCGCCATGCAGTTGCCACTCAGAGGACATCCTGACCATGAGCAGCGGCTACGCTGCAACCGGTTAGAAGAGCTTGGCATTGTTAAAGTTATTGAGCCAGCGGACCTGCAGCCCATTCTATTTTCCCTTGAAATACTAGATACATTAAGCCGTGATCTAAATCGCATATATTTCTGTCTTCGAGGTGTTCAAATTACAGCTGCCCGAGTGAAAGCGCTCGTGACTCAAGAAGACTTTTTTACCCCTTTGACCCGTATTGTGAAACCGTTTTCTTAGCCCCCTCAAGTCAGTAGCGGCGACTAACGCCTGATCGATGAGAAAATTCTCATCAAAATTTTCATGATGAGTAAAATCTAACAGAGCTTTCATGGGGATTGTAGGCTTGGTATTTATAATGCACTTGATAGGTGCAAGCTACCCTTATTAAGGATAGAGATTGTTACCCAACCTTCTGCTGCTGATTTAGAGGATAAACCGAGTGGTCAGATACGCCATGGACAGTATCTTATGGATAAATTCATTCCAAAGCTCAGTAACGCCTAATCTTAACTGACTTAATCAAGTGCGTAACAAAAATAAGTAATCTTAACGGCTGTTGTGTGCTGTCTGCCTGCCATCATTAAAATGCCCTAGGAGTTCTTAGTGATGATGCTAATTAAACGCCCCTATGAAAATCCTGCTATTTTCACCGCATGTGCAACGTGCGATCGCAGTTGCACATGCTCCGTTCAATCTATGGCTATTTTCTAAATTTTTTTATTCACTCAGCTTGAGCTTGAGTGCACTGAGTGTCCAGGCCCAGGTCTTACCCGATGGAACGCTTTCTAGCACCGTTAGCTCACCCGACGGTCAAAACTTTACCATCGAAAATGGAGATCGCATCGGC
>CALBPH010000248.1 GCA_937899365.1 uncultured Leptolyngbya sp. | reverse complement strand
GAAAGAACAATTGGCTGATGTGGAGTCTTTGACACTAGCGACCGATCGCCCCCGGCCAGCGATTCAAAATCATCGTGGTGCTAGCTATCGGTTTACCCTGCGCTCAACCCTTTCTGATGCCCTGCGAAGCTTGAGCCAGCGTGAAGGAGTGACCCTCTTCATGACATTGATGGCGGCCTTTCAAGTTTTGCTCTATCGCTATACGCAAGAGGAAGATATCTTAGTGGCTACAGCCGTCTCTAATCGTCTACAAAGTGAAACCGAGAGGTTGCTGGGGTCGTTTGCTAACAATCTACTGCTACGGGGAAAAGTTGACGGCGCAGAGACGTTTCGAGATTTGTTGGCTCAGGTGCGTGAAGTGGCCGTTAAGGCCTATGCAAACCAAGAGTTTCCCTTTGCACAGCTGATCAAGGAGCTGCTCCCAGAACAGGAGAGACAGGATTTGAGTCGTAATCCACTCTTTCAGGTGATGTTCACATTGCATGAACGGCCTGAGGAACGCACTCTGAAGCTGGCAAACCTGACGGTTGAATCCCAACCGATCCCAATGCGAACGTCAAAATTGGATCTGAGCTTGACGATTATTAATCGTGCAGATGCTCAAACTAACTCGGACAATAGGGCGCTGATCGCTGGATTTGAGTACAATACCGATCTTTTTGATGAAAATACCATTCAGCGCATGGCTGACCACTATAGGGTGTTGTTAGAGGAAGTTGTGACTAATGGGGATCAGCCACTTAAAGAAATATCCCTGTTAACACCGACAGAACGTCATCAGCTCTTAGTGGGGTGGAACAACATCCAGAAGGATTATTCCCAAGATCAGTGTATTCATCAGCTGTTTGAGCAACAGGTGGAACGTACACCAAGTGCGATTGCTGTTGTCTTTCACGATAAACAGCTCACCTATGGAGAACTCAATAGCCGTGCTAATCAACTGGCCCATTATCTGCAAACGCTAGGATTGCAGCCTGATGAAGTTGTCGGCATTTGTCTAGAGCGTTCTTTAGAGATGATCGTGGCTTTGCTAGCTGTGCTCAAAGCTGGTGGTGCCTATGTTCCCCTTGATCCTCACTATCCTGCAGATCGTTTGGCATTTATGATGTCAGATGCTCAAATTACCGTACTAGTTACTGAAGAGCCGTGTCTCAGTTCACTACCCGATTCAGCGCCTCAGACAGTGTGTTTACAGCGTGACTGGTCTGAGATCTCACAGCATTGTTATCAAAACCCAGTCACCAAGATCACTCCAGAAAATCTGGCCTCTGCCATTTAAACCACTGGCTCTTCAGTCACACCCAAGGTGGTAATGGTACAGCACAACTCTTTTGTGACTTTCACCCATGCCGCTGTCGAGACCTACGAGGTTAGCAGCACTGACCGGGTACTCCAGTTTGCTTCCATCAGTTTCGATGCGGCAGCCGAAGAAATCTATCCCTGTCTGACTACAGGGGCAACCTTAGTGCTTCGTTCCGATGACATGCTCAGCTCAGTGACCAATTTTTTACAAACTTGTCACGAGTGGCAGTTGACAGTACTTGATTTACCTACGGCCTACTGGCAACAAATTGTGGTTGAACTAGCGGCTGGCACGCTACCTGACTCCCTACGGTTAGTGATCATTGGGGGGGAGCGGGTCTCTCCTGAGGCAGTCAAAACCTGGCAGATGCTAGTAGGTAACTCCCCGCGCTTGATCAATACCTATGGTCCGACCGAAGGCACGGTGGTGGCCACGGCCTACACGATTACGGCGGATGATCGGTTTGCCCAGGAGGTGCCGATTGGAGGTGCGATCGCAAACGTCCAAACCTATGTATTAGACCAGCACGGCCAGCCTGTTCCCGTGGGTGTGCCAG
Source organism: uncultured Leptolyngbya sp. (assembly GCA_937899365.1). Taxonomy (GTDB): domain Bacteria; phylum Cyanobacteriota; class Cyanobacteriia; order Phormidesmidales; family Phormidesmidaceae; genus Leptothoe. Next base: position 3,671 of record CALBPH010000248.1, on the reverse strand, counting down.
GCGAGCTCCACATTGGTGGCATGGGTTTGGCCCGAGGCTATCTCACCCGTCCCGCACTGACCGCTGAGCGCTTTATTGCCCATCCTTTTAGTGAAGATACCCAGGCCCGACTGTATAAAACTGGGGATCTAGTGCGATATCTCCCCGATCGCAACCTAGAATTTTTGGGTCGCATCGACCAGCAGGTCAAAATTCGCGGTTTCCGGGTGGAGCTGGGTGAAATTGAAACCGCCTTGGCCCACCATCCCATGGTTCAAGGCGCGGTTGTTGTGGCTCGTCCAGATGTATCCGGCAGTCAACAACTAATCGCTTATCTCATCGCCAATAATGAAGCTCCAACGGCCAGTACTCTACCGTCGTACCTCAAGGAATCATTGCCTGCGTACATGATTCCCTCTATGTTTGTCTGGTTGGACAGCTTTCCCCTCACCCCCAGTGGCAAGATAGATCGCAAAGTGCTGCCAGAGCCTGATCCGAGTCAGCGCACTATAGACCATGAGTTTGTTGCACCCCGCACCTCAGTTGAAAAGCAACTCGCTCAAATTTGGTGTGATCTTCTTAAGATAGAACAAGTAGGCATTTATGATAATTTTTTCGAGCTGGGGGGACACTCACTGCTTGCGACTCAGCTGCTCACACGAATTCGTCACGAGTATCAAATTGAGATGGCTCTGACGGTCATTTTTGAAGCCCCTACTATTGCTGAGTTTACAGTCAAATTGACCCTGGCGATTGGGGGTAATGAACACAATAAAAATGATGATTCAGACATTGTCTACATCACTGATTTGTTGGATGAGTTAGATGAGCTTTCGGATGACATGGTTGATCAATATGCGGTCAATGAAACCTATAGCCAGCCTACCTGAGTGGTATTTTAGGTTTCTTTAGATCTATACAAAAAATATTTTAAGAACAATTATGAATCGTGAGCAGTCCTCTCAATCTAATTCGATGGATGCACTAGCCGCTCGGCTGGCTCGTCTTTCACCTCAAAAGCGTGCCATACTTGAAAAAAGATTATTGCAGCAAGCGGCTCAGAAGACACAACAGGAGGCTGCCACGGACATAATTTCCCGTCTCTCTGACCGAGAGTCTGCACCGTTGTCTTCTTCTCAACAGCGAGTATGGTTTTTAGATCAGTTGCAACCGAATACGGCTACCTATAACATGGCCGTGGCACTGAGATTAGTGGGCGATCTAAATATCGATGCGCTTCAACAAACCCTTGACGCGATTACTGAGCGCCATGAAGCTCTACGCACAGTCTTTCGTAAGGTTGATGGCAAACCTGTGCAGATAGTGAGGGCGGCATCGCCACTAGAATTATCTATTGTTGATGCCAAGACATGGCCAAGGGATAAAAAAGAGATAAAGATTCAGCATTATTTGAGCGAACAGGCTAATCGGCCATTTGATTTAGCCTGTGACCCATTGCTACGGGGAACGTTGCTTAAGCTGGCCGACGATAAGCATATTTTACTTCTAGTCTTGCATCATATTGTTTCTGATGGTTGGTCCATGGGTATTCTTACCCGTGATTTGAATGCCCTTTATAACGCCTTTAGTGAGGGCAAACCATCACCCTTATCACCGTTGCCAATTCAGTATATTGATTTTGCTAGCTGGCAACAGCAATGGTTGACGGGAGACAGATTGGAGACCCAGTTAAACTATTGGCAAGGGGAGCTGAGTGGGGCCCCTTCTTTGCTGGACTTACCCACCGATAGACCGCGTCCAGCCGTGCAAGGCCATAGAGGCGCTAGGCAAGACTTTCAAATCAATCAAACCATCACGTCTGGGCTGACAGCGTTGAGCCAACAATGTGGGGCGACGCTATATATGACATTGTTGGCTGCGCTCTCGGTCTTGTTGTTCCGCTATAGCGGGCAAGAAGACATTATGATCGGCTCGCCTATTTTTAATCGCAATCGTCAGGATATTGAGTCAATTATTGGGTTCTTTGCGAATACGTTGGTGATGCGATCGCGACTCCAAGGCAACCCTAGGTTTGCAGAGCTGCTACAGCGGGGTAAAAAAACTGCCCTCGGAGCCTATGCCCATAAAGATATTCCCTTTGAACACCTGGTATCCGCCTTAAAACCAGAGCGACATCAGAGCTATTCTCTTTGGTTTCAGGTGTTTTTTGCGTTGCAAAATATACCTAGTGAAACGCTTGACTGGAAAGGTTTATCAGCCTCTAGAATTCAGATGGAAACCCAGGTGACTAAATTTGATCTGACCTGGGATGTGTTTGAGGTTGATGGCCTTTCCATGAAAAACGCACCTTCTCAATTAGAGATGTTTGAGGTTGATGGAGAGTTGCAGGGATCATTGCTGTACAACACCGATCTCTTTGATGAAGTCACTATTCTACGCATAGTGGACCATTTTCAGGTGTTGCTGGCAGCCATTGTGGAAACGCCTGAGCAGACGGTTCTAGAGCTCCCCATCATGACCTCTGATGAACAAGAGCAGCTTTTAAAGGACTGGTCAGGTTATCAACGTGTCAACGCCCAGCCACGTCAATTATTACATCAGCTGTTTGAGCAGCAGGTAGCCCAGTCTCCTGAACAAATGGCCGTTGTTTATCAAGATTTTGCTGGGCTACAAAAATCGCTAACTTACCAGGAACTGCCCCTGCGGGCGAACCAATTGGCCCACCATTTACAAAGCGTGGGGGTCGGTCCGGATGTGTTGGTGGGTCTCTGTGTAGAGCGATCGGTGGAAATGATCATTGGTTTATTGGCCGTGCTTAAGGCCGGTGGAGCCTATGTGCCTTTAGATCCGCACTATCCGCAGGAGCGCCTGGCTTTCATGCTGGCAGATTCCCAGATTTCTGTTTTATTGACTCAAGCAGGTTGGCTCAGTGTCCTACCCGAGACAACGGTGCCCACCCTCTGTTTTGATCGTGACTGGCCGACAATTACCCAGGCTGATACTCAGTCTCCGGACTGTCATTCCACACCTGAAAATCTCGCTTATGTGATCTATACCTCTGGATCAACAGGCACCCCTAAAGGGGTCATGGTGCAGCATGATGCTGTGGTGAACTTTACCCAAGCAGCGGTGAGTGAGTATGAAATCAATGCCACCGATCGCTTACTGCAGTTTGCCTCCATCAGTTTCGATGCGGCAGCTGAAGAAATTTATCCCTGTTTGACGACAGGGGGAACTTTGGTGCTGCGGTCCGATGACATGCTCAGCTCAGTGGCCAAGTTTCTGCAAACCTGTCACGAGTGGCAACTGACGGTACTTGATTTACCCACGGCCTACTGGCAACAAATTGTGGTTGAGCTGGCGGCTGGTAAGCTACCTGACTCCCTACGGTTAGTGATTATTGGGGGCGAGCGGGTTTCCCCGGAGGCGGGCAAGACTTGGCAGACGGTGGTGGGGAACTCTCCACGTTTGCTCAATACCTATGGTCCGACGGAAGGCACGGTTGTCGCTACGGCATACACCATTACGGCGGATTATAGGGTTGCCCAGGAGGTACCGATTGGGAGTGCGATCGCAAACGTCCAAACCTATGTACTCGACAAGTATTGCCAGCCGGTTCCCATTGGCGTGCCAGGGGAGCTTCACATTGGGGGTATCGGTGTTGCCAGAGGCTATCTCAACCGTCCAGAACTGACTGCAGAGCGCTTTAATGCACATCCAATAAGCGATGA
>CALBPH010000247.1 GCA_937899365.1 uncultured Leptolyngbya sp. | reverse complement strand
AGCCGCTCGCGGCCCTGTTCTGCCGCTGTACCTTGGGCAACGTCGCCGGGCACGTTGTGGGTACCCGCCCGCATTCTAATCTCCTGACGCCCACCGAGAAGGAATGGCCGGAAACGGAAGCCGCGACGCACATAGAGCGCGCCTACACCCTTAGGCGCATGGAGTTTGTGACCGGAGAGGGTGAGCAGGTCAATGGTGCTGTGCTTGAGGTCGATGGGTACCTTACCGACCGCCTGGACCGCGTCTACGTGGAAGGTGGCCTCGTATTCTTTTGCGATCGCACCAATCTGTTCCACCGGAAAAATCACACCGGTTTCATTGTTGGCGTACATGGTGGTGACCAGAGCGGTGCCCCCAGTCATCGCCGCTTCAACCTCCATCAGATCCAGCTGACCACGACCATCCACCGATAGGTAGGTAACGGTATATCCCTTTTTCTCTAAATGCTTACACACATTAAGAATGGCTGGATGCTCTACGGCTGTGGTGACGATATGTCGTTTCTCTGGCTGGGCCGCCAGAGCCGCGTGGATGGCGGTATTGTTGCCCTCACTCCCGCAGCTATTAAAGATAATTTCCGTATCGTCTGCGCCCAACAGTTCAGCCACCTTACCCCTCGCAGCTTTCACAGCGGCACCGACCTGGCCGCCAAAGCTATGCATCGACGAGGGATTGCCGTAAAAGTCGCTCAAGTAGGGCAGCATTGCGCCCAAAACGTCGGGGTCAATCCGAGTGGTCGCGTTGTTATCTAAATAAATGACCATTACGTCGTCTCCGCTTCAGCTTAGGGACAAAAAAGAACAGTAAAAGAATGAGAGTTACGGCATCAGAGGTGCACTAGTCCCCGTCTGGGTGCGTACAGTTTGCAGCGTGTGAGAGTAGGTATCAAACCATTGCCGCCAGTAGCTAGACTGTTCTATACCTTTGAGACGAGCCACCATACGGCTATAGCTAGCAAACCAATGATTCCAGTAATCTGTTGAGGTTTCGGCGGTAAGATTAACCGCGGCTGTCCCAGTAAATAAAGGCACACAGCCCTCATTGGTGGGACATACGGACCAACATTGGGCCACCCCGTGAGACCCCTCACACTGGTTACAGAGATTTGCATCAATCCAAAAGCTTGAGCCATCGGTCTGAATAGCATTCGTGGGACAGCCTGAGAGACAGCGCTGGCAACTAATACAGCTATCGGTAATGGTATAAGGCATGGGTTGGTCCTCGCTATGAGAGGTCAGGGATAGGAGAGTGGGCGGAGTGGGTGAGAAAAACGCCCGCTCTCCTAGTTCTCTAGAACATGTGCGTCATAAAACTGTCGAGCTACTGTTTCAATCACGTCGTAGGCTTCGACAACCGTTAGTCCAGCTTTTTTCAGCTCTTTTTTGGGGCAGGGACCCACCTTGGATGCCAGCACAGCTTTACAGTCAGAAACGGTGCTGATAATGCCGTCTAGGGCAGCTGCTTCGCCATAGCCACCCTGGCAGTAATCAGCCACTTTACGGTGACCGACAAACCTGGCCTCATTGGCATCCACTTCGTAAATCATAAATTCTTTAGCATGGCCAAAGTGTTGATTGACCAAGCCGCCACCTTTGGTAGCCACCGCCACCAGAACCTTAGGAGAATTTATCGGACGCTTGTTGCTAACAGCGGCCTCTTTCTTTTTAGCGACAGCGGTCTTTGTTTGCTCAATGCTAAGATGAACGGCCTGACGCTGTTGCAGACTATAGTCTGCTGGCATTTCCATAAACTTCTCTTTGGTGAATTCCTGGCTGCGGTCTTCACCCAGCAAGCCTACGGCATCGGCCCGGCACTGGCGGCAGTGACGCATCATCTTCATGTTGCCAGAGCATTTATCTTGTACGCCCTTTAATTCTTTAGGGTTAGGACCACGCTGACCGTTGAGGCCAAAGTAGGTGCCATGCTCAGGGGCCGAAATCAGCGGCATAATATTATGGAGAAAAGCACCGCGATCACGAATAGCCTTATTCACCTCTGACAAGTGTTCGTCATTGATACCAGGAATGAGCACCGAATTCACTTTGCAAAGAATATCGGCATCTTGCAGCGCCTGCAGACCTTCCATCTGCCTCTCATGCATGATCTTTTCCCCTTCAATGCCGCGATAGCGACGACGGCGATAGTGAACCCAGGGATATATTTTCTCTCCAATTTTGGGGTCCACCATATTAATTGTGATGGTGACATGATCTACATTGAGCTGTTTAATCCGATCCACATGATCCGGCAGCATCAGGCCGTTAGTCGAAAGACACAGTTTAATATCAGGGGCCTTGTCGGCAATCAGCTCAAAGGTGCGGAAGGTTTTCTCGGGGTTGGCGAGGGGGTCACCTGGGCCCGCTATGCCTAAAACCGTCATTTGAGGAATTTTGCCAGCGACCACTAATACTTTGTGGGCCGCTTCCTCGGGGGTGAGCAGTTCACTCACCACACCGGGACGGCTTTCGTTGGCGCAGTCATACTTACGGTTGCAGTAGTTGCACTGGATGTTGCAGGCAGGAGCTACGGCAACGTGCAGACGGGCATAGTGGTGGTGGGCTTCTTCGCGATAGCAGGGATGTTTATCGATGCGGGCCTTGAGGGTTTCACTCATGCCGTTGGCAGCATCGTTTTTGGTGCTACAGCCACAGCCGCCGCCGGACTTGACCGTTGTTTTGGTTTTGGTTAGGGTAATGTCCAGCTCGGGCGTCATTGTGGGCGCGGAAGCAAGGGCAGTAGGGGGCGGAGGCGTCATTGGTTTAAGGTGGGTTAGGGAGCAAAGTAAGCTACTAAGAAAGAGCGGTGCTGCATAGGTGACATCAGGTGTGTGGTTGTTCTTGGCAGTTGGGCCGAAGAATCAGGTGTGGATGACAACGAATGCAGCACCAGAGAGAGTGCGAGTCGCAGAGCTTTATCTGGGTAGACGATCAGTATTTCCAAGATGCATAGGTAGAGATGTGCTCGTTTATCTGGATGAGATAACTGGGACATCTAAATAGGGTGAATACACTTGAAATGAGTCTGGGCGTCAATTACTGAATCGTCGAGGTCTAAAAACAATGTCTGAAAAATCTAAATTAGTTCTCACCAGGCGTTGTTTTTATGGCCTCCATCGCATTCAGTCAGACTAGGTGTTCAGCGATGAAAGAGTTATAGCAACAACTCTAGAGGCAGAATCAGGGAATGCGTCGATAGGATTTATTAAGTGATTAACACTGTACTCAACCACTACAACCCTTGAAAACAAAGAGAAAAAAATTTTTTTTAGATCAGGGGACTGGCATTTATTAGCCCGTGGGCTGGTATTTTGTCTGCCCCGTCCGGTCATTACTGCACTCAGCTAAACCCCATGTCTGACAAGAGTTTAAGGCTTTTTGTGCCCTTCTAAAAAGACGGCTATTTGAGTACTCAAATCCAGATGTTTTGCTAAATTTGCTACCAAATTCAATGCAACCTCGAATAGGCAAAAACAATGTCTGTAGTGTTCTTTGCCGTTATAACGGGTATAGGGTAACAGATTTTACTGTTTCACGTTAAATAATGTAAAAGCAACGAGAAGAGTGTATCGCCCCTGTCCTATTTCACGTTGCAAATTGATTTGCAACCTCACTAACATGTCGACCCATACTCACAAAGACCCATACTCACAAAGTTGTTAAGGATTACTGAAGTTAATCGAGGCTTTTTGCATCGTTTGTTACAGTTTTCATGGTTAAACCATAAGCTAAAGGGTCGAAAACCGTACTTTGAGTACATCAGGCTTTGGCTTTTAACTGAGCGCAGATATGGTCTTAAGCCTTATCCATGAGAGTTTTGCCCTGAGTACAAAATACCAGCACCCATACTGATAAATACTCACGCCTTGGTGCTGAAATACTAGTACCCTATCCTCAAGGTAATTCTAATCGCTTACGCTGCAATGGTTTGAACGCCTAAGTACAACAGTAATAGTTATAGTAAATCTGGATTGGGCAGCTGCGATTGCACCTTGAAAATCGCGCTTGCTATAAGCAGGAAAACAAAGCCCTCCCAGAGTTATGTTCCCATCC